>NZ_JAJRBM010000152.1 GCF_028679455.1 Methanospirillum sp.
CCAATACCACGCTGAAGGCCGATGGAAATGCTACGATCGAAGCATTGACTCTCACAAATTTTGGAGGAAATGTCTCTGCAGTCCTGATCACTTCGGATCATCCGAAAGAGGGAGCGGTATGGGCACCGGGTGCAGGCGTTCCTGCTTCTGGTCATATTGATCATCTGCTTGCGTATGCCCATCAGGGATATGCAGTGCTGGTTGTGGATGTCAGGGGAAACGGAGGGAACACGTCCGGGTATCCAATGAATATTGAAAGAGACTATGGAAAGTTTTCTGCGGAAGAATGGCCACAGATCTACCTGATTATTGCTGATATGATCGATGCAGATCGGTATCTCCATGAGCGGTATGGGCCGATACCGATCTGGATGGTGGGCGAGTCAAATGGTGGTCGGTATGCTGCAGTTGCTGCAGCGATTGATAAGCAATCTGCAGGATATGTGGGAATCTCAACATCCGGTTTTGAGCGACAGGGTGATCAATATCAGGGAACTGCCAGAAGTTTCCTCCTCAGCATCGACCCCGATGTTATGGGGCCTACAATTGCACCACGACCCTCATTCATTATCCACGCACCCCAGGATCCGATCATTCCCCTTGATTCAGGAAAGAAACTTGCAACCGTGCTAGGTGACTCAGCACAGTTTTTCACCTTTAATGGTACGCACGGGGTGAATGATGAGGTCGATCAGATAATTCTTAACCAGTTTGGTGATTATCTGAATCAGTGATTCTCTTTTTGGTAGTACCGCAGATATTAAGACTGCACCGACGCAATATATACCAGCTTACTATACAGGTTTGTTGCCATGAGCGAAGCGGTTGAACATGATGACGCACGGCGGCGTTATGAATTTAAAAAGATGCTTGAGCGGCTGGAGGCAAAAGAGGGCAGTGGAACCGAACTGATCTCTCTTTACATCCCCCCTGATAAGCAGATCTATGATGTAACCGCCCAGCTGCGGGACGAGTTTGGCCAGTGTGCCAACATTAAATCGAAACAGACCCGGACCAACGTACAGAGTGCTATCTCCAGCATTCTTGCCCGGCTCAAATATTATAATAAGGCACCAGAAGAAGGGATGGCTATATTCTGCGGGAGTGTGAACAAACATGGAGATCGGCAGGATCTCGAGTGTGATGTGGTACTTCCGCCCCAGCCTATCAATCTCTACATGTACCGGTGTAGTTCAAAGTTCGAACTTGAGCCGCTCCGTGACATGCTGGAAGAGAAGTCAGTATATGGTCTTCTTGTCCTGGATAGACGGGAAGCATACTGGGGTTTTCTCCGTGGAAACCGGATCGATCCTATCAATGGATGCACCTCTACCGTTCCAGGAAAGCAGCGAAAAGGAGGGCAGTCAAGTATCCGGTTTGAAAGACTCCGTCTTATTGCTATCAATGATTTCTATAAAAAAGTAGGTGAGCGATCCAGTGAGATATTCCTGAGTGAGAAAGACTACTTTAACCGATTTAAAGGATTGTTGATCGGTGGCCCTTCCCCGACCAAGGAAGAGTTTGAACAAGGTCAGTTTCTGCATCACGAGGTGCAGAAGCGGGTTCTCGGGCTCTTTGATGTTGCATACACCAATGAGAGTGGACTTCCTGAACTGGTGGATGCTGCCGAGGATGTGCTCAAAGGACAGACTGTCATTGAAGAGAAGCATATTATGGAGCGTTTCTTCAAGGAGCTGGTCAAAGATAATGGCCTTGCTTCCTATGGAGAACAGAGTGTGCGGGCCAATCTGGAACTCGGATCGGTAGACCTGCTGTTGCTTTCAGATAAACTTAGAAAATCGCGTCTGATCATTAAATGTGATGCCTGTGGATTTTCCGAACAGCGAACGGTTCAGATGGAGCCTGGGAAGGATGCCGATGAGATTGATTTTGGCACATGTCCAAAATGTACTTCTCCGCTTTTTCTGGCAGAAGAGTTCGATATCATCGATGAACTGACGCAACTTGCTGACCAGAGTAACAGTGGTGTCGCTATCATCTCTGACGACTTTGAGGAAGGTTCACAGTTATATAGTGCATTTGGTGGAATCGCCGCAATTCTCAGGTACAGGACAGGATTTTAATGTATATTTCCATATGCGAAAAGATAGCCGGAGTACTCCGGGAATATACCGGCAGAGAAGATGTTCTCCTGGTTGATGGGGGAGAACATGCGGATCTTGCCTCAACCGTTGCGTTTGCCATGGCAAAAGAGAAGCGGATGGCCCCGGTTCAGATTGCCAGGGAGATTACTGATGCCATCTCGGAACGGTTATTGAAGGAGCTGAATGTCCGTACAGAAGCTGCCGGTCCGTACATCAACTTCATATTTGAAGGAAACTATTGTGCTGAAGTGCTGAAAGCAGCGATAAAACCCGGATACGGGAATCTCCCCCCGAAAAATGTACGGGTTGTCCTTGAGCACACAAGTGCGAATCCAAACGGTCCCCTCCATGTCGGCCATATCCGGAATACCATCATCGGTGACACACTTGCCCGGTGTTTCCGTAAAGCCGGGTATCCCTTAGAGGTTGAATATTATGTCAACGACATGGGCCGGCAGATTGCGATTGTGGCCTGGGGGATTGACCGCCAGCATGCCGATGTTTTCGCAGAGGGAAAAGGCGATCACCTGATTGCTGATGTCTACATCGAAGCCAATAAACATCTTACTGCTGATCCCTCGCTTACCGCAGAGATTGATGCCCTCATGCAGAAGGTGGAAGAAGGGGACGAAGCAGTCATTCGTAGATTCAAGGGTCCGGTCAAACGATGTCTTGATGGTTTCAAGGAGACACTTGCTGGTCTGCATGCTCACCATGACCGGTTTGTGTATGAGAGTGATTTTGTGAGGAACGGAGACACCAGCAAGATCCTCTCCCGTATTGGTCATATGCCTGAAGCTGTTCATGAAGAGACGCTTGCACTCGATCTCGCCAATTACGGGTTCGAGAAGAAGTACATCCTCCGCAGGTCAGATGGGACCAGTGTGTATGCAGCACGGGATATCGCGTTTCACATCTGGAAAGGTCACAACTTTGATCGGGTGATTGATGTGCTTGGGGCTGATCACAAACTTATCGGCAGACAACTTCAGGCAACTATGGATCTGCTTGGCGAGATCGTCCCTGAGATCGTCTTCTTTGAGTTTGTCTCCTTGCCTGAAGGTTCCATGAGTACCCGCCGTGGAACGTTCATTTCAGCAGATGAACTGATCGAGGAAGCAGGCCGGCGTGCGATGGAAGAGGTCACTTCCAGACGTCCTGAACTTGATGAGGAGACCCGGCTCTCAATCGCCAAAGGGGTTGCCGCGGCTGCGATCCGGTATGATATTGTAAAGACGATCCCTGAAAAGAGTACCGTCTTTGACTGGAAGGATGCACTTGATTTTGAGAAACAAAGTGGTCCCTATATTCAGTATGCTCATGCCCGGGCCTGTAGCATCCTTGAGAAGGCCGGGGATTTCCCCCCTTGTTATGATCTCGAAGGAGCAGGTGAGGTAGCGCTTGCAAAACATATTGCCCGGTTCCCCAAGGTTATTGATCAGGTAGTAACTGAACTGAAACCGCATCTGCTTGCCATATATGCCCGCGAACTTGCCGATATCTTCGGCTCGTTTTACCATGCAGAACCGGTCCTCAAGGCACAGGGAGATGTGCGGAACCGTCGCCTTACCCTAGTTGAGGCGACGAGGAATACCCTGAAAGAGGCGCTTGAGACGCTGGGGATCGATGCGCTCCGCGCGATGTAAAATTCCAAATGGGCACAGCCCTGAGATATCGCTCCGCAGGATGGGATATCTCTTCTTTGACCCTTCCTCTTCTGCTTCGCTCAAACCCTGCCTCTGGTGCAAACGTGCGTTGACCGGGGGAGAGATGTGTTATAAGCACCAGTTCTATGGCATTGAGAGCCACCGGTGTGTGCAACTGACTCCCACTCTCAGATGTAACCACCGGTGCCTCTTCTGTTGGCGTTCTTTTGAACATGAACATCCGGGTGAGAAGGATCTCCCACCTGCAGAGATTGTAAACCGTATTCCCTTTCTCCAGAAGAAGGGACTTGCCGGGTACAAGATCTCTCCAAAGGTGACTCCTGAACGCTGGGATGAGGCTATCACCCCTAATCAGGTTGCGATCTCCCTCTCAGGAGAGCCAACGTTGTATCCATATCTTCCTGAGTTGATTGAGATGCTTAATCAGAAAGGATGCACAACCTTCCTCGTATCGAACGGAACAAACCCTGATGAACTCAGGGCATGCAGCCCGTTCCAGAAGTACGTCTCACTCACTGCGACTGATCGGGAGACCTATCTGAAGGTGGCTCAACCGATTGAAGATTACTGGGATCGACTCCAGGAAAGTCTGGTCTCTCTTGGAAAAGAGACAGACCAGGGGGCAAGAACCGCGATCCGGATTACCGTTGCCAAAGGCATCAATGATCATGACCCGGATGGTTTTGCCAGGCTTATTCAGGAGAGTGGTGCTTCATTTGTGGAGGTGAAGTCGTACATGCATGTAGGTTTCAGCCAGCGTCGTCTCACCCTCGGGCATATGCCCCTTCATCCTGAAATCGAGGCATTTGTACAGGCAATGCTCCCTCATTGTGAGTACACCGTAAGGGGAGCGAATTCCCAGTCCCGGGTAATCTGTCTGGAGAAGAGTTCGAACGCATGAGGATACTATGAGATTTGATACAGAAGAGTTCAAACAACAGGCAAAGGATGATTATGAAGCGGCCTGGCATGCAGGACCGTCGGTCCTGACCCCCCCGTCTGTAGAGCGGACCTATCCCCGGCTTGCGTACCGACGAGCTGCTGCTCATCCGGTATTTGCAACTATTCAGAAATTGCGGGAAACCTACCTTGCGATGGGATTTGACGAGGCTGAAAATCCGATCATCGTTGATGAACAGGAGGTCTACCGGCAGTTTGGTCCTGAAGCGATGGCAGTGCTCGACAGGGTCTTTTACCTGGGTGGTCTGCCAAGACCCAATGTTGGTATCGGCAAGGATCAGATCGAGAAGATTTCTGGGATCATAAACCGCCAGATCTCTGGAGAAGAGGAAGAAGCCCTCCGGAAGACCCTGCATGCCTATAAAAAATCAGAGATTGACGGAGATGATCTGACCCACGAACTTGCTACCGTTCTAAAAACAGACGATGCACTGGTTGTGGAGATTCTTGATCAGGTCTTCCCTGAATTCCGTGAGCTGAAACCGGAATCCGGGCGGCAGACACTCCGATCCCATATGACCAGTGGCTGGTTTCAGACTCTTGGGGCTATCTGGGAGAAAGTTCCCCACCCGATCATGCTCTTCTCCATAGACCGGTGTTTCCGCAGAGAACAGGCTGAAGATGCCCAGCGCCTGATGAGTTACCACTCGGCCTCCTGTGTGTTAGCAGGCGAGGATGTCACCATGGAGGATGGGAAGGCGGTAGCCCGGGCGTTGCTCTCATCATTCGGGTACACCGACTTTGAGTTCAGACCTGATGATAAGCGGTCTAAATACTATATGCCTGATACCCAGACCGAGGTGTACGCATCTCATCCGAAGCATGGATGGGTGGAAGTTGCAACCTTCGGTATCTATTCTCCATCATCGCTTGCCGGGTATGGAGTCGGGGTTCCGGTTATGAATCTGGGGCTTGGGGTAGAACGACTTGCGATGATCTCCACTGGATCCAATGATGTCAGGGAGATGTGCTTTCCTCAGTTTGCTCCCCGCCAGTACTCTGATATTGATATTGCCCGGGCAGTCTCACTCGAACAGGAACCTTCCGCAGCCGGCCGCCAGATCGTTCAGGCAATCTGTACCGCTGCTCTTCCCAATGCAACAGCGGTTGGCCCATGCTCGTTCAAAGCATGGGAAGGGGAATTATCAGGTCGGAAGGTCTCTGTGTTTGTTGAAGAACCTGAAGAAGGGGCGAAACTACTCGGACCTGCTTGTATGAATGAGATATTTGTACTGAATGGATCCATCCTCGGAGTCCCTGATACCGAGAAGTTTGCCCTGGTTAGAAAGGAAGGAATTCCGGTTGGGCTCTCCTTCCTTCAGACCGCTGCCGCAGGTGCGGTGGCATCCATAGAGGTAGCAGCCAGATGCGGAGAGGGGACGAATGTCCAGTATAAAATGGCAAGGCTTCCTGGTGATATCAACCTGAAGATTGCTCCGTATGCCATGCGATATATCACTGACAATAACCGCAAGATCGATGTCCGCGGCCCTGTTTTTCTTACAATCAGATCAGAAATCTCTTCTTGATTTTTCCCCTCTTATTCTGATGCGATCTGTATTTTATTTCTGATATACTTCTTTTGTGATAATTTTTAAACTTGCGACTATTGCGATTTTCGTTCTGCTTCGGGCGTAACTTCCGCAAAGATTATCTTGAACCGGAACAACATTCAAACAATTGAAACTCAAAGGTTTCTATTAAACTACTCCGGATAGCAGAAGATGGGGATGGAAATATGGATGGGATTCGTACAATAAGGCCGGTAATGGTGCTGGCGGTTCTGCTCTGTGTATTGATGGTGAGTGCGGCGGCTGTTCCGCCGCTTCCTGCTGAATTTTATGGGACTGTCTCATTGCAGGGAAGCCCAGCTCCTGTAGGAACAGTGATCACCGCGAAGATAAATGATCAGATTCGGGGCCAGTTTACTCTGAAAGAGCCGGGAAAGTTTGGTGGGACCGGTATCTTTGACGACAAGATGGTTGTTGCTGCATCGGAGGATGACCTGAAAGGCGGCCCTTCTTCAGTATGTTTCTTCATCGGTGACACCAAGGCAGATCAGGTAATTCCTTTTGAACCCGGAAAAATCCAGCAACTGGAACTGAGTGCCGGAGGATCACCTTCCGGGATTGTTGCAGACTTTGAAGGCACTCCCACTAGTGGTAATGCCCCGCTGACGGTGAAGTTCACGGACAAGTCAATGGGTAATCCAACAATGTGGATGTGGGACTTTGGAGATGGTCCAATTCCAATGGATGTCTCATGTTCTGGTGATGGGTGTAATAACATCGCGAATCCGACACATACCTATTCCACCCCCGGTACCTACACGGTTAAACTGACTGCAAGCAGCCAGACCAGTGGATCAAGTGTCAAGGAGAAGACCGGATACATTACCGTAAGTGGGAGTGGTGCGGGTCCGAAGGCTTCCTTCACGGTTGACAAACGAAGCGGTCCCAAACCGCTGACAGTTCAATTTACTGACACCTCTTCAGGAAGTCCTACGATGTGGATGTGGGACTTTGGCGATGGTACGAATGATACGGTAGCATCTCCCTGCCATACCTATCAACAGGCAGGAATTTATTCGGTACAACTGACTGCATCGAACCAGCAGGGAACTGACAAAAAGGTTGAAAAAGAGTTTATCTCAGTGACCGGTGATATTCCACCTCCGGTTGCCATGTTTGAAGGAACCCCCGTATCAGGTTCTGCTCCTCTGACTGTCCAGTTCAAGGATCTCTCCCTGGGACCACCGACCTCTTATTACTGGGATTTCGGAGATGCTACGATATCTGACCAGGCAAATCCCGCACATACGTATTCGGGGCCAGGAAGTTACACCGTGAGTCTCACGGTTACAAACAGTGGGGGAAGTCACACCACAAAACGCGAGAACTATATCCTGGTAGGAGGTTCCGGTGGTGTGGTTGCTGATTTCGAAGCAGCCCCAACGAGCGGAGCTGCTCCGCTGACCGTTAAGTTCAGTGACAAGTCAACCGGCAGTCCGACGATGTGGAATTGGGACTTTGGCGATGATGTTGTTATCCCAATGGACGCGGATGCCTCTTGTTCAGGTGGCGGTTGCAATAACATAGCAAACCCGACGCATACCTACTCCAAGCCGGGAACGTACACGGTCAAACTGACAGCAAGCAGCCAGACCGGCGGTAGCAGTACGAAGGTTCGTGAAGGTTATATCGTTGTATCTCAGTCCGGTGGTGTCGTTGCCGATTTCGAAGCAGCCCCAACGAACGGAGCTGCTCCGCTGACGGTGAAGTTCAGTGACAAGTCAACCGGCAGTCCGACGATGTGGATGTGGGACTTTGGCGATGATGTTGTTATCCCAATGGATGCGAATGCCTCTTGTTCAGGTGGCGGTTGTAATAACATCGCAAACCCGACGCATACCTACTCCAAGCCGGGAACGTACACGGTAAAACTGACCGCAAGCAGCCAGACTGGCGGTAGCAGTACGAAGGTTCGTGAAGGTTATATCATTGTATCTCAGTCCGGTGGTGTGGTTGCTGATTTCGAAGCAGCCCCAACGAACGGAGCTGCTCCGCTGACGGTGAAATTCAGTGACAAGTCAACCGGCAGTCCGACGATGTGGAATTGGGACTTTGGCGATGATGTTGTTATCCCAATGGACGCAGATGCCTCTTGTTCAGGCGGCAGTTGCAATAACATAGCAAACCCGACGCATACCTACTCCAAGCCGGGAACGTACACGGTCAAACTGACAGCAAGCAGCCAGACTGGCGGTAGTAGCACAAAAGTTCGTGAAGGTTATATCATTGTATCTCAGTCCGGTGGTGGAATCATTGCAGACTTCAGCGGTTCACCAACCTCTGGGAGTGTTCCACTGACTATTCAGTTCAGTGACCGATCCATTGGAGGCCCGATCATGTGGGCCTGGGACTTTGGTGATGGGGGAACTGACATGGTGGCAAATCCCTCGCATGTATACCGGAACCCAGGTTCTTATACTGTCAAACTTACTGCAAGCAATACCCAGTCCACTAATTCGGTGACAAAGTCTGGTTACATTTCCGCCTCACAGGCAGGACCCGGAGGTTCAGTAAAGATCACGTATGCTCCGGACCGATCGCAGGTATTTCTGAATAATCAGTTGCAGGGTGAGACCAGATTCCTTCAGACATTCCGGATTGGTAACATGCCTGCTGGAGTGAATCAGCTTCGCATTAGTAAACCTGGCTTTATTGATTATGTGCGTGATATCTCGGTTGCAGCCGGAAAAGAAGCTGAGATCATCGCAGATATGCGCATAAAACCAACGAATAATGGAATTGTCAGTATCTACACCTATCCGGCCGGCTCTTCAGTGTATGTTGATGGAAACCTTGCCGGCACCGGGCCGCTCTGGCTTGCTGATGTGACTCCGGGTGTTCATTCCCTCCGGGTAACTGCTCCGAATTACCTTGACTGGAACCAGCAGGTGAATGTTATGGGAGGGGGAAGTGTTACCTATGTTACTGCCGCTCTTTATCCGTCATGGTGGACTCCGATGTACGGATATGTTATGATTTCTTCATTACCTGCAAATGGAGTGGCATATATGGATGGGGTTGCCCAGGGTAACACTCCAATCACGCTTTCACAGGTGAAACCCGGTGTTCACACCGTTCGGGTTGAACTTGCTGGGTACAAACCGTTTGAGCAACAAGTCAATGTTATGGAAGGAAGAACCGCTTATGTGATTGCCCAGATGAATCAGGGTGGTCAGGACGGAGTTATCCCGATGAGTGCGATGTCGACCAGCGGGTAATCTATCAAATATTTCTATTTTTTCCGTGATAGTATTCATCTCGATTTTTCTTCTTTCCCATGTGAAATGATCTGGTTGGTAATAGTTGATATGGTATCCAATTCTAATACTGCCGATACAGATATCAATGAACCCAGAAAAAAGTAAAGTCATCCATGTTGGCAACCGATTAATTGAATATAATCGATATGATATTATTGTATTGGTCGCTGCAATCTGTTTTGTGATGTTTTTCTCACTTTTTTCATTGTACCGATTGTCTGTCTTTGATCCTCAGTTTGATACGGTTATTTTTAACCAGGCCTTTTATAGTACTATTCACTATGGAGGATTACTCTCGAACTCTCTTGAGGGTGGATCTCATTTTGGGGTCCATTTTTCTCCAATCCTCTTTACGATTCTCCCGATTTACTATTTTTTTCCGGCACCTGCAACCTTGTTTATTCTCAAGAGTATTCTCATTACTCTTGGTGTGATCCCCGTGTATTTCTGTGCAAGGGAATATCTTGGATCAAAAAATGCGTGCATTATCGTGTTGATCTATTTTTTATATCCATGTGTTCAGGGGGCAGCATATTGTGATTTTTATGAAAGTTCGTTTTTCCCCGTTTTTATTGGCCTGACATTGTGGGCGTATCTTACAAAACGCAATACTTTAATGCTGGCATGTGGGTGTCTCTGTCTCTTAATTAAAGAGGATGCCAGTTTACTAATTCTAATGCTGGGTTTGGTAGGTCTTTACCTGAATCGCTTAAAAACTTTGAAAGAAAACAGAAATTTTATTTTTCTCATTCTTTTATCTCTGATTGTTCTGTTCTCGTTTTTATTGGTAATTAAACCTGCATTTTCCACTACAAATCTTGAGGCGGCCAATCAGTTTCTGGATCAGTACAAAAATATCCCTGAAAATTTATCTGATCATAATAGCGACCGGGTTTATTACTTACTGCAACTCTTTGGACCTCTTCTTTTCATCCCTTTTGCAGCTTCTTTAGTTCTGGTAATTGCATTACCCTCATTCTTTGAAATTCTTCTATCGCCGAATCCAGAGTATTTCTATGTGGGGCAGCACTATTCAGCATTGATCATTCCTGTCATTTTTATGTCCTTCATCATTGGAATAAAAAGCATTTACTCAAACAAATCAAATAAACATTTAATCCCACAAAAGAATCTTTTGATTTTGATTCTTGGCTTTTCGCTCATATCTACGCTTCTCTGGTCCCCAGTAATTCCTCCATTGCAGTATGCAATACACGGAGGGCATGTCCCTACCTGGCAACATAGTCCGGTTCTCCATCAGGCAATCAGTTTAATTCCTGAAGATGTTTCGGTTGCTTCTCCAATGAATATTCTTCCCTTTTTAACGAATCATCGGGAGATCTACATGGACTATAATGTAAGTGCAGATGTAATTCTGCTTGATGCGAAACTTCCTGAATATGCGGATGATTTTCAGAAAAATATTGCTTTGATAAAAAATCAATATCAGCAGGTTCTCAATACTGACGGTGTGTCACTATACGTAACGAAAAATAATCCTCAACTTGTTGAAATAATGGGAAAAAGATGTGAAAGAGTGTTTGTTCCCAATTAA
>NZ_JAJRBM010000153.1 GCF_028679455.1 Methanospirillum sp.
GCAGCCTCTTCTAATGCATCATTATTGTCAACGTCCAAATTAGCAAGAAGCGCATAGAGTTTATCTTCGAGATTGGTCTGAATCAGAAACCTGCGAAATGCCTGACTTGTAACTACAAATGCAGGAGGAACCGGGAGACCAATAGAGGCCATCTCACCAAGAGAAGCGCCCTTACCCCCAACTGATGGGATATCTTCCTTACGGATTTCTTCGAGCCAAAGAATATCAGGAATACCTGTCATGCACACACCAAAATTATTCTTATAGTATTCCTCCACTGTGCAGTAAAATGTTGCCTGATGGGAGAGGTATGTATGAAGGAAGTTTGGGGTGTAGAAATCGTAGTTCAGATACTTATTTATGCAATTCTTACCAACCTTTGGAGGCAATATCCCGCCTTAACTCAGACTGGTAGAGTGCGCGGCTGTAGTATGGATCGCCGCTTGAGGTGACTGCGCAGCTACCGCGATGTCCCCGGTTCAAATCCGGGAGGCGGGACCTTTGTAATGCCCAGATAGTGTAGTGGCCTATCATGTCGGCCTGTCACGCCGACGACTCGGATTCGAATTCCGATCTGGGCGTCTGTTTTTTTTGAATACCAGCATCTTATTAAATCGCTTCGGAAAAAGTATACTCAGCATTTATCCGGGGTTCATAGATATGAAAAAGTATGGGATACTCTTTTTGATTCTCATTCTGTTGATCTTTTCAGGGTTGCCTGCCTCTGCAGATCGACTGCCGAATGTGAGCAAAACAACCAATATGCAGGTACCTGCAACCACCAATCTTCAACTGGTGGGAATGATGGATTCACAGACTCAGGTCCAGATCAATACGAGAAATTATAACTCAACTGATGCGGAGGCTCAGGGATTTCTCTCTCCTGGTTCTACTGAGTCGAATCTGGTTTATAAGCAGGATATGATGAGCAATGGTGGATACCTCGCTCTCGCGAAAGACCAGACCTTTGATGAAGGGAATCAGAATAAACGTGGATACAACGTTGATTCTGCATCAGTCTCAACTTACGCCACCGATCCTGATAAAGGATCCAAATTTAGTACCTCCGAACAGCTCACTCTTACCACCACAGGAAACTGGTCCCCGGTTAATGAAACCATCCATAACGCCCTGGTTCAATCAATAGTCGGGAAGTATTTCGGCGCATTTGAAAGTTCTTATGATGCAATGTCTGATGTCTCCCTGACTACCGGTCAGCTTGCAACCATTGCACAGGGCAGATCTACCGGATATGATGATACGGTGCCTGCAGGTGTCAGATACACGCTGGGTATTCATCCTGATATGTCAACCGGACTACCGTATGCACAGGGTAGTGCTTCAACCGATTTCGTGGTGACCAACAGAGAAGGGTATCAGAATACTTCGAATGAATCAGCAACAAATTCCTTTACCGATTCAACCAGTGTGAACGGTCTGATATTCAAATTTGGCAAGGACTTTGAGGCGACTTCCGGGATTGAAGTGGGTGGTAGTTAACTCCCATTTCTCTGATGATTTCGGTTGCCTCGTTTGATACATTCTGGATGGAGTTTCAAAAAATGAAGACGGATCGATTGGGGAGGTTTGGGTTCTGGCTGATCCTGATTCCACTGGTGTCATTTTCTATCCCCGGAGCCATTGGTTCAACCCAGGTTATTCCACCTTTCGATACATCCGTGACAGCTTCATCTTCTGTTGCGAATATGCAGAATGTCGCCTATGAAACCCACCTCGGTTCAACGGTTGTAGGTGTTGACGAAGATGTTCCTGCTGCGGTCAAATATTCAGTCAGTATTACCGGAGCAAACCGTACCGATGGAAAAGGGGCGGTTGGTATTGCACGGACACACTTTGCTATCACCTCACTTGAAGGACGGGGGACCGAATTGAATGCTTCATCAGAACGGGTATGGCGCGATACCACTGAAGTAACCGGGACCATTATGAATCTCATGAAAAATTTTGATTATAAGTCCGGAATCCGGTTATAGGGGGGAACAAAATGAAGAAAAACTGGTTAATCGTACTGTTGATAGTGAGTATTATGGTTCCTGGTATGGTCATGGCCTATGAATTTAAAGCCGCGGACCTTGGCTACCCTGATGGGTTTATCTGTCACCCTGATTGGCAGTATTTTAGTGCAAGTGAGATGGCTTCCAATTTCATTGCAGACAGGGTTCAGGGGGATGCCCCGTTTACCGTGAGGTTTTATGATACCTCGTATGGAAACCCTGAATCCTGGAACTGGGATTTTGGTGATGGAAATTCATCAAGTGAACAAAATCCAGTTCACACGTATCTGATTCCTGGTAGCTATGATGTAGCGTTAAAGATTGGAAATGGGTACAATTATGAAACCGTGTATAAAACTCCCACCAATTCAAGCAACGGGACATATACTGATTATGTTAATCGGGGTCTTGGGCAATTTACCAATATGGAATGGTCCAGTTCTGCCCGTGCACTGAATTACATCAATGTCTCCCCTGAAGGTTCAGGTACCGATCAGCCGGTTCCTTTAGATTTCTATCCTGAACCACAAAAAGCGGTAACACTTCCATCAGGGCAGAAAGGAGTTGTGGGAAATGCTGAATTTACTGCAGATACCATCACCATTACGCCCAGTACGCAGAAAGGATATACCGATACAATGAGAATCAGTGGTGCGTATCGTCTTTCGAAGTTTACTCCCTATAATAATGCATATTAACCTTTTTTTGCACTGAACAGGTGATCATATCTCTTCCAAAATTTTTAGAATATACAATTCCGGTCATCTTACTCTGGAGAAGGTGAACACTCCATGTCTTTTGATCCTGGTATTTCTGGTTTTTCTGCTGACTGCAGGTTGTGTCACTGATAAACCGGTGAATCTGACCGATGCCCGGCAAAGTCTGACCAGTGCCGGTGAACAGGCTTCACAGGCAGGAGATAATTCGCAGGCTCTTGCTCTGGTTGATGCTGCCCTCAGTCTGAACAGCACAGATCCTGAACTCTGGGTCAGGTCAGGTGATCTTCTGGTACGGACCGGGGAGCAGAACGAAGCACTCGCTGCCTATGATCAAGCACTTGTTCTCAATCCTGAAAACTCCTCAGCCCGGACAAATCGCGCTCAGATTCTGATTGGAACCGGTGATGTGGATTTAGGAAGTGAAGATCTGGAACGCGTTATCAGAGAGGATCCCGGATATGCCCCGGCTTATGCAGCACTTGGCGAACTTTTTGCCAGCATGGAGAAGTATGATCGTGCCCTTGCGTTGTATGATGATTATACCAATATCAGTCCGAACAATTCTTCAGTCTGGGTACGGAAGGCTGAGTTGTACCTGAAAAATAGCAGGTATAACGATGCAGCAAAGGCATATGATCGCGCCCTCATGGCGAACAAAAGCGATGTCGGCTCCTGGCGGGCGCTTGCCGATCTACTAACCGCTTCAAAACGATATGCCGAAGCAGCAGTGGCGTATGGGCAGGTAAATGCACTAATTCCTGGAAATCTTTCAGATCAGAAAAAAGAAGCTGAACTTCTCGCAAAAGGATTGAAGATGGAGAAAGCAGCTGCTGCATATGGCACGCTTTATGAGCAAAATCCTGAAGATATGGATATCATCATCTCCTTTGGCCGGGTTCTGAATTCCATCGGTCAGTTTGATGCATCTGCCAATCTCTCCCTGACTGGATTGAAGTTGGATAATAATTCAGCGAAAGCATGGTCAAATCTTGGATTTTCATATGCAAACCAACATAAGTTGAATGAATCCTTCTCAGCCTTTAACAGGTCACTGGAACTCGATCCTTCCAACGATGCAACGCATGCAAATATTGGATTCCTGTTGTTGCAAGAGAAAAATTACGATCTGGCACTTGCACAATTTGAGAATGCGACCCGGATAAACCCTGATGACGCTTCTTCATGGACTTACCTCGCAAAGACCAAAAAAGAACTTGGAGATTATCCCGGTGCAGCGGAAGCAGGAAAAAAGGCTACCGAACTGGATGGGACCTCGGTTGATGCCTGGTACATCCTGGGAGATGCTTCATTCTGGAATAAGGACTATGACACTGCAGAGGCTGCGTTCCGGAAAACCCTTGAGTTGTATCCATCAAATAATGCTGCCTGGCAGGGATTTATTGAGACCCTGCGCAAGTTAAACCGTGGTGATGAATCTCTTCATTTCTATGATGAACTGCTCAAAAAAGAACCTAATAACACCCTTGCCTGGATGAATATCGGCTATGCTGCTGATCGTGCCAAGAAATTTGATATCTCTGAAGAAGCGTACCGCAAAGTTGTCGAGTCTAATCCAAACATGACCGATGCCTGGGTTAGTCTTGGGTATGCGAATTTCCAGCAGGGATATCCCCTGGGTTCGATCCCTGCATTCAGTCAGGCGATCAATTTGAGTCCCAATCTGTCCACTCCGTATGTGAACCGTGGGGCTGCATATCAGGCGGTGGATCAGGATGAAAAAGCCCTTGCTGATTATAACAAATCACTCCAGTTAGATCCCAGCAATCGCGATGCTCTCTATGGAATGGGACGTATATTATACAAAGAAGGGAAGATCGCAGAAGCGTTTCCTTATTTCCAGAAGATAAATGAGGAACTCTACATCTCCCGGATTTATGACAATTTGTATGAGGGATATACCCGTTTCTCTAATAATTATCATTATTGGCGATACACCTATCAGTGGACATAAGAAAAATTCCATTCACTTGGATTCGCTCTCTGAAACCGTTACCACTGGTGAACATACCCTTTTTTTTGGAGCAGGGTTCCATCCAGAAGGATATCCAGTTCTCTGGTAACCTCTCCGATAATCTGTACCGGTGATGGGATTTTCTCTTTCATGTCTGCCGGAACAGTGAATAACAGTTCAAAGTCCCCTCCTCCGTAAAGAGCTAAACTAAGTGCCTCCTCTGGTGAACGATCCGTGATGCAGGGAATCTTTGAACTATCAATCCTGCAACCGGTCCCGGATGCGTTCATCAGGTCATGGATCGATATCGCCAGACCGTCACTGATGTCCATCATTGCCGTCGCTCCCGCCTGACGGAGAAGTATTCCTTCTGACACCCGTGGCTTTGGCTCGCATAGATCTTTCCAGTACCTGGGATCCCCTTTAAGACCAGCCATTGCCCGTCCATGGATACCGGTCACTCCGATTAGATCACCGGGCTGTGTCCCGGATCTCCTTACCGGATTCCCGTCCTCTACCGATCCGATCCCGGTAGAAACCAGCGTAAGTTCAACATGTGCATCAAGATCTCCTCCGATGTATCTGGCACCATACTGAAGGCAGCACTGCTGTGCTCCCCTGACTAATTCATCAAGCCGCTCCTCACGGTCAAGCCCGATGGCCAGTGTAAGAAACCGGGGTGTGGCTCCCATGGCTGCAAGATCACTGATTGTCACTGCCATCGCCATCCACCCGATCTGCCATTCAGTCATGCCCTGTGGGAAATCAGTAGATTCGTGGAGCATGTCGGTTGACACAACCGGGATTCCTGTGATCCTGGGAAGCACTGCACAATCATCTGCACAGGTCTCTATGCCCAGGACCGGGCAGATAATAGAGAGAAGTTCCCGATCATCCATCTTTCCTGACCTCCCGCTCCCGTTCTGCCCGGTACTCCTTGAAGATGCCGTTCAGCATCTCTTCACTCTTCTGGCGACGGTACTCCTCAAATCCGTCCTGCCAGAGACTCATGGCTTCATCTAACTGATCGGGATCGCAGGACCCATAATCACCCTTGATCGTAACCTGTACCCCGACACCGGGAAGGACCGGTAGTTCTTCTGACCACGAGATCTGACACAACTCTTCCGGAATAGAGATGGTTGATCTATCCCCGATGATGATCGCTCCGATTCCAATTTGGGCAAGATCATGCATGCTGTTCTTTCCCCAGGTTCCAGGTGATCGCACCTGCAGGATATCTCCACTCTTCAGCCCGATGCGATCGGTTATCGTATGAATACTCTCACGGGAGAGATCAGCCAATACCTTGACGATCTGAAGATCAGCATCAGGATTCGCGGTCTCAACCTCCTTCATTCGCTTGAGCCGTTTGTGCAACTTTTTGTTATTTTTTTCTTCGAACCTGATCCTTTTTTTCAGATTCTCGATGATCAGATCACGCCTGGCAACTTCAGGTTCCGCTTTTATCTGCCGGTTTTTTGTTGATTTAAGGTTTTTATTTTCTCCCTTCAGTCTTTGGTTTTCTTCTCTGAGCTGCTCGATATCTTTCTGAAGGTCACTGACCAGGACTCTGAGATCTTTAACCTGTCCATCGAGGATTCTCACGCGTTCATCAGATGAATCAAGAGCGATATCAGGTTTTTTGACCTCGGGTTTCTGTTTTTCTCCCTTAATTGCAGCAAGGATCTGTTCAAGTGACTGTCCCCTGATAATCCCGGCTCTGACCTCATCCATATCAACACCGGAGGGAACACGTTTGAAAACATTGGCAAACTTATGCTTCCAGAACCGTGATGCTTCAATGGCAGCTGTCAGGGCATCGCGTTCATGATCATTGGCATAAGTAAATTTTCCAGCGAGTTCATACTTGGTCTCAACACTGATATCCTGCTTTGGGATGTAGGCAACAGCCTGAAATGCACGTCTGATCTTTTCCACGGTAAATGGCATTGGTGAAACATCTGAAGCGATGAGAACAGGTTTCCCAATTCCGTACAGAAACTCGATCACATCACCCATGTTCATCTGCCGGGAACTGTGCACTTTCATGAGTTTACCATTCAGATCGAGGGCCGCAATTCCCACGGTAGTTCCCGGGTCAATCCCCACAATCAGGTATCGTGGTCTGGTATTAAGCGGTCTGTACTGGATTCGCTCAAGTCGTTTTCCTGATATTCTGACCTGAACATCCCCACCCCGTGATGAGGGGATCGGTATCTCCTCCCGATTCTCCCTTACATGAAACACTACCCGAGATACGCCACCAAAAGCCTTGAACTCCTTCTTCCAGAAGTTGAGTCCGGCATTCTGTAATTCATGCTCGATATCACGGGCATAGGTGAGCACGTTTCCATGGATCTTTCTTGCATACCGGTTCTGACTCCACCCACCTTTCCCTGGAGAACGGTTGCGGGAGACCACGATCTCGGTCTCCTTCTCGAACGCTACTACCTCAACACCGGTTCCCTGCGCAGCAACCAGAGCGATGGCCCGTGCCTCAGCGTAGGGATCAAACCGGTTGAAGGTGATATTATATCTTGCTGCAACCTGTATCAGGCCGATCTGCTTCTCCCCTCCGGTAACTGAAACGAATCTGGTCTGAGGAGGGAGTTGCTCAATAAACCGGTAGACGTCCTGGGTGTGTGGGGCGACCTCCTGGATACTGTCAACCGCGAGAATATCAGGCCGGTACCGATGAACGAGACGCATGAGACGAAAAAGAGAGACACTCTCTTCACTGGTAACTTTTCCGTCTAGAACTGTGACCAGTGCATATTTTGGGGCTACTGTTCGGGATCTGGTTGATCCCGTGATGATATCAATCCCGAAAACCTTCACCCGATCACGCGTCCCCTGAGTTCATCCTGGTCTGTCTTCATCTGGTACTTTCGCTGGAAGAACTGACAGATGGTTCTGATATCGTGATCCAGAATCTCTCCGGCGTTGGGATGATCCGGAGCAACCCACTGAGGCCAGTCGATGATCACCGGACGATCCCCGTCGGTCATAATATTATATTCTGATAGATCTCCATGCACGAATCCAAGCCGGTAAGCTTCGGTGATAGCAGCGATGATCTCATCAAAAAATGGTATGGGATCTGGCAATGTGATAGCATTCAGATTTACTCCCGCGATATGAGACATCACAACGACATTTCGGTTCATGAGGATCGGGACCGGGACTGAAACGGTCCGGTGTAGGGTTGAGAGTGCGATATACTCCTGTTCGGCTGAGAGATGGGAAGCAAATATCCAGGGGCAATGTCCCTTGTCTGGAAGAAATCCCCGGGATCGCTGAACGGCTTTAAATGAGCGCTGACCTACCCGGTGGAACTTGAGAATTACCGGTCCGGTTCCCATAGCTTCATACACCAGTGATTCCTTTCCCTCACCCACCAGAGATCCGAGTGCTGATATGGTCCCTTTCTTAGCCAGATGATTAACCGCGAGGGTATCATAGCCGTTATAGAGGATTGCATATCCGGGGTATGGGATCTGGGTGAACTTGATCATCCCTTTTTCAACCTGCCGCCGAACCCGATATTCGTCTTCACCTGCAGAAAGCTTAGAGTTTTTTATGAGTTCTTCGACCGGTACCCAGTCATACCGGTTCATCAA
>NZ_JAJRBM010000154.1 GCF_028679455.1 Methanospirillum sp.
CCCAGGGCCGATGAGCCAAGTCCTAAAACAATACAGAGAAGGAGGAACGCAGAAACTGGTTTCATAGTAATAATTTGGGATTCCTACAGGAATACAGATGAAATAATAATATATGTGACAATCAGGGAGAACTATCACTACCCGGTCGTAAGCAATGAGACAGGAGGGATACCCGTATCACTATCATAATGATAAATATTTGAAATCAATATCAGGGGATTACCAGGTAATTGTAAGATTTGGCTTTTCCATCGTGGTCTGATTACGCGAAACTGATGACTCAGGAGTGCTGTTGATGTGACGGGCAGGTTCAGTTCCGTTTCTGATAGCAGCCATCTTCTCCTTAAAATCAGCCTTGCTGGATTCATTACCAAATGCGGGACCTCTCATCGGACCCTGACCCACCATATCGGTGAAATTACCGGTATAGTTTCCTCCATCCCATGCATGATGCGGGGGCATACCGCCGGGCGAGTTCATAATTACTGTGACTGGCATAATCACAAAGACGTTTATAGATGTTCCATTCGGGAGATCCATCATATCTTCAGAGGTCAGGTTGGTCTGGTTCGTATCAGATACCGGTACCGCACCAGAGACACTTCCTGCTCCCATAATACAGGCGAACAGGCAGCAGATAAGGAACATCTTCTTCATGAACGAGAGTTTGCTATGAGATGTAAAATGGTTTCTCAAACCGGGTGAGAGATCAGCACGAGATGAAAACAGATACCGAACTGATGAGGCAGAAGGTCTGATCCCACGCATGGAGGAGAATGCCGGAGTTTTCTGCGAAGGAGACATCAGATGGTTTTTCCGGGTACGATGAAGCATGCACGATGATATCTGAACCATTTTTAGAAATACACGAGATATAGAATCCTGGAATAATATGCGACCCGGAGCGCCGGTCTTCGACAAACCCCTTAATTCATGATGAGATGAGGTCCAATATCACAAAATACTCGATTGAAAGCATAGCTTTTATATCTTATTCCGGATATTATCTTTAGAGGTAGGAAATATGGCAGACTTACCAATTGCAGCAGTTACCAGAATTGCAAAGCAGAATGGTGCAGAGCGTGTCGGAAGCGACGCAGCAGAGGCACTTGTGAAGATGGCAGAAGACTACATCGCCCAGCTTGCCCGTGAAGCAAACAAGCTCGCACAGCATGCAGGTCGCAAGACAATTAAGCAAGAAGATGTAGAGATGGCATCCCAGTCCCTCTAATCTTTTCGTCCAACCTATTCTTCGTCAACGTGCACAGCATCATCACCAATTCGTGACGAGTGTGCTAATTCTGTCAGATGGAAAAAGTTCAATCAATCAGGACTCTGCGTACTCCATCCGGCCCGACCTGCTCACTCATGGCACGTACCCTATTCCCCCCTGATCTGTGGGTATCACCACCACCCAGGGGAGATCTCATCAGACTGAATATAAACGCGGGATCCTGTTCTGACAATTTCTTCAGCAGTGCCTTACTCTCCTCGTCCCTTCCTACCGATTTTAAGGCCCAGGATTTTCCAAGTGCTGATCTGATATCAGCCGGATCGCGGGCTAATAAGGATTCAAACATATCCAGTGATCCTGCCGGATCGTCATCAATGATAATAAATGCCTTCTGCCTGATAAACACCAGATTATGGGGATCATGTTCGATCGCCTGATCAACCCGGATGATCGCATCAGGTACCTGCTTATTGAGTTTATGAAGTGATGCAAGCCCGGATAAGGCATAACTGTGAGCAGGGTTTACGGCTATCACTTTTTCCAGATCAGTCGCTGATATCGGGGTTTTCTCCCCGGTTGTATCAAGGGAAAGGAACGCACGGTAATACGTGGCAGCTAGGAAATCCACGTCCGCATCTGGCACTGAACCCTGATGATGATATCCTTCACTCTCTTTGAGGAGCGGACAGAGCATCGCATACATTTGGGAAGACAGAAGAGTCTGCTCAACAATATGGGAGAAGATCTTTCGTGCATGCGGGTAATCTCCTGACTGATACAGCGAATCTCCATACGCGATCTGCAGATCAGGAGCATCATCCATCATGTCCAGTACCCGCTCTACCGCCCTGATACTATCGGAATACCGGCCTGAACGGTAGTAACTTAGTGCCAGGGTTGAGTACCCAATCTCGTAATCAGGAGATAGTTCCACCGCACGCTCAAGCAGAGAGAGACCTTCGTCCTTATCACCAAATGCAAACAATAACGACCCGAGGTTGTGAACCGCACGATGGTTCTCTGGATCAAGTGCAATACACCGGCGGTACGAGGCTTCTGCAGTATCTGTCTTCTGGACCTTTGAATAACTCAGACCCCGAAGCATCCAGGTTTCCGGGTTTTCAGGGAATAATTCAACAAGCCGATCTGATTCAGATATCGCTTTATCTGAAGGCCATCGGTTTGACGAGGCTTTATAATTCCCGATGTTGGCACCTTCATGACCGGGTTCGATCTTCAGAACAGACTCGTATAACTCAGATGCCCGTTCAAGATGACCCAGGCGATGATGTTTTTCTGCATCCTGCATCCTCCGTCTGATGAGTTTCTCCTTATTCATGAAAGCCTCTGATTGATCCGGTATGTATCAATACGCCTACCGGGATCCTGATCAGTACCATGCGATCTCATGACGAAAAATAAGTTGCAATTGGTCACTATGAAATCTGATATTATCCCGGGAGTTCACAAGAGTGGGCTCAGTACTCCCGGGTAACGATTCGTATCAGATCCGATACATCACTTTTGACAGGAAATATGTGCCAGACAGGTCAGGGATATCAGTTAGATATCTGCAGGAGGTGTTTTCGTACTGGATGGATGTACTGATTCAGGATTCCTGTTTCAATGCACGGATATCATTATCAGAAGGTTCTCAATGGTGGAACGTCAGGGGTATGAGTATCCGATTTCATTGAACCTTCCCATACAACCGTTACGGATTGTACAGGTACTCATCTATAAGCAGAATTACATACGCTTTCTTCTCATCCAGGCATACCGACACCGGATATGAAGGGAGCATCTAGGTTAAGAATAATCCAGGATCAGAACTTTTGATACAGGATTATTACCCATGAAAAAAGTACTGTATACCAGGGAACAAAGCCATGGAACTCAAAGGAAGCCAGACCGAGAAGAAGTTGCTTGCAGCCTTTGCAGGTGAATCACAGGCAAGAACCAGGTATACATTCTTCGCGAGTGTAGCAAAGAAAGAGGGATATGAGCAGATATCAGCGCTCTTCATGGAAACTGCAGAGAATGAAAAGGAGCATGCAAAACTCTTTTTCAAAGCACTCCCGGGTGGGGAGGCAGAGATTACTGCATCATATCCATCAGGAAAGATCGGGACCACTGCTGAGAACCTGAAGGCTGCAGCAGACGGAGAAAAGGAGGAGTGGGGAGCACTCTACCCCGACGCTGCAACTGTTGCTGAAAAAGAAGGGTTCCCTGATATTGCTCATCTGTTCAGGGCAGTTGCGAAGGTGGAGGCTGATCATGAAGCCCGGTACCGCAGGTTACTCTCCCAGGTAGAGAAGGGAACGGTCTTCAGCAGGAGTACTGAGGTGAGGTGGAAATGCCGAAACTGCGGGTATGTGCACACTGACAAACAGGCACCTCATAATTGTCCGGTATGCTCACATCCCCTCAGTTACTTTGAACTCTGGTGCGAGAACTACTAATATCAGACCTGGCCTGCCAGAGTCCTGAACAGTTTTTTTTGAAAACGGACACCATCATACCGGATATCTGAAGGCGTGTTCCGGGATAAGAATCTCAAACCTGACCCCAGAACCCGGAACCCCTGTCTCTCTGATGGAGAGCCCGGTAATTGAGAGGAGCTCCCGGATCAGGAACATGCCAAATCCGGTATGTTTGCCAAATCCTTTCTCAAATATCTTATCCTTATCATCAAGAGCAATCCCGGCCCCATCATCCTCATACATCAGAATGACCTCATGGTCCCTGTGTATGAAAGAAAGCATGATGGTGGTGACACTGCCACCATGACGTACTGAGTTGTCAATCAGGTTGTAAAAGACGCGTTCAAGCAGAGGATCTGCCAGGATCTCTCCGGATATTCCGGCAGTTGAAAAGGTGATATGCTGCTCATTGAATGAGGCAGTTGCCTTCTGGAACACGGCAAAAGGATCCTGCCAGGATGGCTCATGAATACCCGCATCCTGGTATTCCCCGGTTGATTCGACATGTTGCTGCATCAGATGGAGGGTCTGTGTCATCCGGTTAAGATATTCAGGAGCATCAGGGTCAGTTGGATCAGTTCTGAGCAGATACACATACAGTTTCATCGCCGTTATCTGATTGAGGATATCATGCCTCATAATTCCCGATAACAGAAGCAGTTTCTGATTCATACTGATAAGCATCTCTTCAGTATGCTTCTTTGCGGTAATATCCCTGAAATTGAGCACCCGTCCGCGAACCGCATCCCCCACCTGATACAGGGTCACCGAGAGATCATACACCCTGCCTGATCTGAACACGATCTCAGTCGAGAAGAGCTCCTCTCCTGCCGGACACAACCAGAAATCATCCCTGATTACATCAGGATCAGCAGTATGATAGCGGAGCAGATGGAAAATATCAAGATCCTCCTCGTTGATCTCTTCTGAAGACCTGATATCAAGCATCTTTTTGGCAGTCTGGTTATATCTGCTCACGATTCCGGAAAGCGAGATTACCACAATACCATCAGCAGTTGATTCTATCGTAGCCTGCTGAAGGGCATTGGCCTCAGAGAGTTCCACGGTCCTGTCACGAACAAGCGTCTCCAGATGCCCCTGATACCGGGTGAGTTCTTCTTCAGTATTCTTTTTGCGATCAATCTGCTGAATGACAATCCCGAGGAGAAGAAGCCCGAAAAAGATGACATACTCAGTATCACCGTGCGGAAATAATCCGGGAGGAGCAGGGTGGTCCATATCGAAGGGAAAGAATGTCAGTACTGACTGAGTTATCCCGGTAAACAACACCGAGAGTATAAGTAGTTCTAAGAACGGATTGATCCTTTTGGCATGATATCTTCTCAGGGCATAAAACCCGGAACCTACGATTGCTGCCATCACCGCTATAATCACATCAGGAGTAGCTCCTCTCCCTCCTTCTATCACGATACGAAAGAACAGGAGAAAACAGGTGATAATTCCTGCAGATAACAGACCACCAACATACCCGGCCAGCGGAATGAGAACACCGTTCAACCCGATTGAGGGATGTGTTGTCCCGGTCCAGGGAACAAAGATCCCCATTACTGCTGCAAAACTAAAGATTAGCCCTACCAGAATCGAGAACGAAATACGTTTATCCTGGTAGATACGACCAGGAATGAAGTTGTAGAGGAGAAGAAGCATGATCAGAATACTGATATTCTCAAACCAGTGGCGAACTTGATCTGACAACATCAGTATGGTATCCATTCATCCTCCATGCTCTGAACAAAAGTGTAGAATCGTTAGTCTATACAGAATAATATCCTTCCTTAATGAACCGGATGTATGTGGCAGACAGAATACACAGAGATCTGATACCTGACACGAAAGACCTGATGCATGCCGGGATCATACCGGGTCAACAGTGATCATATCCACGAATCATCGCGAAATCGCTCTGATCATCATATTTCCGGGTAAAATCAGAAGAGATATTCGGTTATGATACCGAGATCAGAGTATGACAAAACCCGCCATCCTGCAGACAAATCTTGGAACACTCACCCTCCCAAACCCGTTTATCCTTGCATCCGGTCCTCCCACGGCTTCAGGAGAGATGATCAGGAGGGCATTTGAGAAAGGATGGGGTGGAGCGGTAATCAAAACGATCAGACCTGATGGTATGGATATCAGGGATCTCTCACCCAGGTTTGCGGCATGGAAAGGGGTACGTGGTGAACTGTACGGATTTGAGAATGTGGAACTGCTCAGTAAGCGTACGATATCGTACTGGGTAGAGGAGATCAGGGCAATAAAACAGGATTTCCCGGACAACATGCTGATTGCAAGCATCATGGGAGACACCGATCCAAAAACCTGGCAAACCCTCGCAATTGCAGTACAGGATGCTGGTTGTGATGCGATAGAACTGAATGTTTCATGCCCGCACGGGATCCCTAAAGCCGGACTCGGGGCATCAATCGGGCAGAACCCAACCCTGATAAGAGACTTTACCCGAACGGTATCAGCGGTTGCCAGGGTTCCGGTGTATGTAAAACTCACCCCCAATATCACCGATATCAGTGTAATAGCACAAGCAGCGGCAGAAGGAGGGGCAGATGGAATATCTGCAATCAACTCGGTTCAGTGCATGCTCGGTGTGGATATTGACACCTTCACGCCGGTGCCTTCGGTTGATGGGTATGCTACTCCAGGGGGATACTCAGGACCGGCCATCAGACCGATAGGGCTGAAGATGGTGTCAGAGATCGCACGAACCGTTCAGTTGCCGATCATGGGAATCGGCGGAGTCAGCAGATGGCAGGATGCAGTAGAGTACATGCTGCTCGGAGCTGCAGCAGTCCAGGTCTGCACTGCGGTGATGTGGAACGGATATGGGATCATCAGGGGGATGAGGGAAGGGCTGACCAGATATCTTACCGAAAAAGAGTACTGTTCACCTGATGCAATCAGGGGAATGGCACTGAACCGGATACGGACTCATCAGGCAATGAACAGGTCAGTCAGGATCTATCCGGCGGTAGGTGGTCAGGAGATCTGTTCCCGGTGTGGAAGATGTATTACTGCCTGTCGGGACGGTGGATATCAGGCACTCAACATGACCGGAGGAGGAGTAATTCTGAACCGTGAGCGATGTGACGGATGCGGCCTCTGCATCCTCGTCTGTGGCACCGGCACGCTTATTGAAGCCCTTCGTTGACAGGGATGAGCAATGACAGATACCGGGTCAGTACAGAGATCAGGTGTTCGGGATCCTGCTCATGGAGATCACCGGCCTGCATCAGCAGATCCACATAGGAGAACATATCTCCAAATCGTTCCCTGGCAATCCGGGAGTACTGGTGAACGATCTGCATATTCTGATTCCACCGGTGTACCGGCTCATAGGATCCGAAATCCGCGGGTATGAAAGGGGTACCGCTCATCATTCCTTTGATATACGTGATGTTCTGCCGGATCAGATCCCGGTTCACCAGACCTGAATGGGCAGATACCAGGATCCTGGCCGGGTGATCCAGAAGTGAGGTCAATGTTGTGATATACTGGTCAAGATCTGCTGCATCAAGATAGGGGATCGGATCTTCAACAAGGTCACCCAGGTAGAGTACCTGGTCCTGGAGATCATAGCAGACCGATGAGTCTTCGGTGTGGCCGGGAGCGTGCCGGATTGCTATCGCTTCGTCATCAAACGTCAATCGCTCTGAAAAGGTCAGATTTGGGGGAGTGAGTACGACCTTCCCCCTCTGGAGGTGGGCATTCAGATTCAGATCAAAGATCCCCCGTTCCTGCATCCGCACCCGGCATTGTTCATGCCCGATGATGACCGGGTTATCAAAAGCACCGTTCCCCCAGATATGATCCCAGTCAGCATGAGAGTTAAAGAGTACCAACTGTCTGAACCCGGGATCAGCAACGAGCAACTGCATGACCTGATCCATGGATGCAGAGCCGAGATGAGTATCACAGAGCAGGTGAAACCGGGAACCGGATATCAGGTACAGGGAGATATCGTCGTCAAAGGTCAGCAGACGTCCCCTGCCTGCGATCTGCTCAACTCTCATATCTGCAGATATGACGGGACGCAATAAAAACCAGATTGTTCAGGATCTAAAAAATAAAAAGAAGAGGGGTCATATCAGGGTATGGGGACGGGAGCAGGCTACCCCCGTTATGGACATCGTGAGATCTGATCTGAACTATTCAAGGTGAATTGTCGGAAGTATGGCGTCACGAACAGAACTCTGACTTTCGGCCCGTTCAGGACTGTCATATACGAAGTTGACATTATATACCATCCCAGGCTTGCAGAACAGATATGTCACTGCAGTTCCCTTGTCTGTGTTCTCAGCCGTGATCTTCACCACACCGGTCCCATCAGGGAGCGTCAGTTTTTCGACCACATATCTGACAAAGGTCATGGATATCACGTTCACCGATCCATTCAGTGCAACCTCCCGGGATATCGCCATCTTCTCCGCATACATCTCTTCAGTCGTAGCGTTTGCATCCTGACGGGTCACCTGAACAGAGTCTTTGCTATCGGTAGCAGTCAGGATGGTCAGGATGTGAATACCACCCTGCTCTGCGATAATCCTCATCTTTTCAAGGGAAGTGTTGCTGATAGGTTTAAACCGATCCGGATAGGAGAGAGAGATTCCATCCCCGGCAACCATAAGTTCGTGTACTTTGGGGGTGGTGTTCAGAATCTGCGCAACTGCAGAACCGGCACTTTCGGGGATTGAAGTCGGCCCGGGAGATGAGATGGTTTCTACCGGGACCATCGTTCGCTCCGGGTGAGCAGTTTCCTGAGTTGCCAGAGTGGCCTTCTCCTGGCTTTGCGAGGTACAGCCCGCAAAGATGACTGATACCAGTACCAGAACTATGAGAGATATCGTGAAGATTCGTTTCTGATACATAACTCAGGTATAGGTACTGAAAAGAGGAAATAACTCTTTTCCGGTTCCAGAGAAATCGGACAAAAATCAGGAGAGATTACCGGCATCTGATAAAACCTCCCGATTCATCAGTTCAGGGCTGATAGACCGGACATTCAGGTGAACACTCATCTCCCTTCAGGATGATCACAGTATATGGATCAGATCGGGCGGGTTCTCGAAGTGATGGCAAAGGCAATGGATGCAGTTACGGTTCGCCACATCACCGGAGAGACCGGAATCGCCACCTCAACTCTGGTAGGGGTCATCATGGCGATGATCAGACAGGGATACATACGTGAGGTTCACTCAAAGGGAACAGAACCAGGTGAGAACAACTCCCGGTGCACCTGCGTATGTTGCAACCCGGATTCGGATCATGCCGGACCCGGTTCATGGGATCAGAGATTCTATCAGATTACCCCGAAAGGACTGGCATATCTGCAGAACTGGAACGGTAAAACCAGATGAGCATCAGCCTTCGTGATCATAGAAACCTGGTGCCGGTACTGCAGAATTTTGTCGATCAGGTCGGGAAAACCCGAAAAAGAGATGAGGAACCTGAGCAGAAGAGACAGGTATGTGCATGCCAGTCAATTCAGGATCTTCATCACCATATCCCTCATTTGATGAGGTGGTGCGGTTTCACGGACATACGTGCCCGGGACTTGCTACCGGGTATCAGGCTTCCATTGCAGCAATGAAGGCACTCGGGGTTACCAGGCCCAGGGACGAGGAACTGGTAGCCATCGCTGAGACCAATGCCTGTGGTGTTGACGCAATCCAGGTCGTTACCGGATGTACAGCAGGAAAAGGGAACCTTATCATTCATGACTACGGGAAACATGTCTTCACGTTTATCAACCGGGAAAACGGAGAGGCAGTCAGAATACAGACAAAACAGCCTGATATCCCTGAACGGGCATCACTCCATGAACTGAGACCACGGGTTTTCTCAGGTACTGCCACCGATGAGGAGAAACAAGCGTATCATTCTCTGATGCATACCATCGTCAAAAAGATGCTCGCACTGGATCCGGAAGAGATGGTGACGATAGAGAAAGTCACGGTACAACCACCTTCAGAAGCAGAGATATTTGCTTCTATCCCGTGCGAGTGCTGCGGCGAACAGGTAGCAGATGCACGAACCCGTGAGTATGAAGGGAAGAAGATCTGCATCCCTTGTTTTCTCAGGAAGACCGGTACCACCTGAACTTTTTTTGCATCTGATCCTGGAGAGCGTAATCTAGGACTCAGGAGTCTGCCCGTTTTGGATCCTGGTTCCTTCGTGAGGGGGTAAGGCTGGGAATTCGGAATCCGGAATACAATCAAGGTCTGGAACGTAGGGTTTTATGTCGATCACCGGTGATCCGTCCAGGGCCTCTATACCGGAGACGGTGATGACCCCGTTATCGAGTGAGATGATCCTGCCGATTGAAAGCGCAATCGGATTAGGACGGGCCGGAGACCTGATCGTAAAGACAGGGCGGGCCTCCTTCCAATCAGGCCTCCTGGCTAGCAATAGATCCCGTTCTGCACGATCCATCCAGAACAACACCCAGATATGGGATATCCCGATCATCTCCCCAAGACCATCCCGGAACTGCGGATAGATCGTGATCGTAGAACGCTCATTGCGCCCCCGACCCTGGTGCGGGGCCTCCTGCCTGGTTTTGTATGGTGAACTGATGATACCAATTGGGGTGAGTTCTATCATAAGAGAGCATGGGCGATGCAACAGATAAGGTACTGCTACCCACCGATTATTACCGGATCATCCTGCCGAAGATAAGAGAGGGGAGGTTACCCATACTACTATTACCTATATCCCCAAACCTTTCTGGTCGCAGATAGTATGAACCCACTAATGTTATTACTCTCATTCTCGCCCTGGATCCTCTTTGGGATCCTCTCAGGTCACACACTTACATCTCTGGAAATTGCCCTTGGAGTCTCCCTGATCCTCACCATTATACTCAGTTATAAGGATCTCAGGCAGAAGATGATCGTCTCCTGGACGACGTTGATCTATTTCCTGGTGGCATGCATCCTAGTCATCGGCCTGCACCAGTATGTGGTGATCCCCTACATCGGCATCGCCTCTAATGCGGTCCTTACCCTCCTGGCATTCGGAACACTCGCTGCAGGAATGCCTTTTACCATGCAGTATGCCAGGCGTGACGTTCCCCAGGAGCGATGGACTGATCCGGTATTTATCAGAATCAATCAGGTTATGACTGCAGGTTGGGGAGTACTCTTCCTTATCGGGTTTATCAACAGTCTCATCCAGTTCTGTTACCCCGATTTCCTGGGAGTCCTTGGAGATGGTCTGATGTATGTGACCATCGTTA
>NZ_JAJRBM010000015.1 GCF_028679455.1 Methanospirillum sp.
CGTGATATGGATTGTTCCCCGTTCTGGTTTCCCACGTTCTTTCCGGATATCTGAAGATTCAATTCCGTGATCAATGCTGTTCCTGATGATATGGAGGATTGGATCACGGATCTCTTCGAGAATTCTGCGATCGATCTCGATCTCTGCTCCTGACAAGAGAACATCAACATTTTTTCCTTTTTCTTTTGCCAGATCACGAGCAGCGCGAGGATACATCTCAAGAAGGGAAGACGCGGGGACAAGGATAACCTGTTTTATCTCATCAATGAGTTCTGTTGTTGCAGTATCCAGAAGATACTGATCTCTTGCAACAGCCCGGGATATTGCAGTCAGTTCACGTTCAAGTGAATGAATGAAGGTATGATTGTATTCAAGAAAGCCTGCAATCCGCTCTATCTCTGATAGATGGGTGATATGAGATCCAATTCCGTTCTGAAATGTATCAGTCCGCAGATGTTCAATATCGGTAGTTATCTGAGTCCAGGCCCATCTCCAGGAAAGAAAATTCTGAAGTAGATCGCGGATAGAAGAAGAACGCTGACTGGATGCAAGCCGGGCTCCGATCAGATCATCAGCACGTGAAAACAGATCTTCCAGTCGTTCAGATGATATTTTTACCATCGGACTGGTTTTTATCGATCCGGAACCTTCACGTTTCCCGAATCCAGGTTCTGATTCGATCGGGTTTTTTTCATCATTTGTATTATGAAGAATATATTCAGGTACCTGAAGACCAGATGAAGCACCATTTTTGGAATCACCCGGTTTGGTATACTGCATATGTTCAGGGTTTTTAGTTTCAGAAATATCGTCCTGAACTGAACCAGAAATTGATGATTGAGTATCCGGTTGAACCCGCGATTCATGATTCTGAATTGGGAATGAAACGGTGTCAGCGGCCATTAGTGCTTTTAACTGCTGGATGAGATCAGCAGTTTTGACACCTGTATCCTGTGATAAGAGTTGCTCAACGGCATGGATTACTGCATGAAATAGATCAAATGAGTCAGGGTTGATGATGAGATTTCCTTTTTTTACCGCAGAAAAGACACTCTCCTGCTGCTGACAGAGGGTTTCAATCTCACGAAGTCCCACAGCACGGGCTGCTCCTTTCAGACTGTGAGTGTCCCTGAAGATCTGTTCAATTACCCGGTTATACTCTTCATTAGAGAGTGAACCCTGTTCAAGAGTCAACAGGCCTGAAGCGATGGCAGTCAGGTGTTCCTGTGCTTCGCTCCGAAATGTCTCAAGGAGCTGAGCCAGGAATTTATCCTCGTTCAGACCCATATATTCCTCCTCATCAGAGTTTAAACCGTTCAGTTATCTGTTTCAGGGTGATACCCAGGTCGTGAAGATCTTTGGCCGTCTTCTCAACCTGCCTGGTGACTTCAAGATTATTCTGGGCAGCTGTTCTGATACTCTCCATTGCAGCAGAGATCTGATCCATTCCTACTACCTGTTCCTGGCTTGATGCAGTAATCTGAATTGCTGCCTTTGCTGCCTCATTGATGTTCTGTGATAGAACTGAAATGGCATCACGTGCTTCACTACTTAATTTCAAACCTATTGCAACGGTTTTTGTCCCCTGTTCAGTAGATATGACTGTCGAACTGATACCACGCTGAATGTCAGTTAAAATTGTCCTGATGTGGGTTGTTGCAAGTTTTGACTGTTCGGCAAGACTCTTGATCTCCTGCGCAACGACCCCGAATCCCCTGCCATATTCACCCGCTTTAGCAGCTTCGATCGAGGCATTAACCGCAAGCAGATTTGATTGCTCAGCGATATCGGTAACTGTTGCAATGATCTCACCGATGGCCTGACTCTGCTCACTGAGTTTGACTACACTACCTGCGATTGACTCCATCTGCTGCTGAATATGAGTCATTCCTGCCAGAATCTCTTCAACTGATTCCTGACCGGTAAGTGCAACCTTGCTTACCGCCTGTGATTTATCAGACACATTCTTGGCTTTGGCATTGGTGATCTCAGTCGTTTTCCTGACTTCTTCAACCGTTGCTGATGTCTCATTCACTGAAGTAGCGGTCTGTGCGGTTCCGGAAGATAACTCTGCAGTGACCGAAAGGATCTCACTTGAGGCAGCAGAAAGAACATTGACTGATTCAAAGAGTTCATCATTGATCATCGCCATCATCCGGGAGAGTTCAATACCTATCTGATTAAGGGCATCCTTAAATTCAACAAAATCCCCCTGGACCTTCAGACTCTCATCTACCCGGGCGCCGAAATTACCTGAAGCAAACTCCTGTGATACTCTCATGGATTCATGCAGAGGTTCGATAACTGCATCCAATGTTGCATTCATTCCCTCCACGATCTTACGATAATCTCCGGAATGACGACCTGGGTCCGCACGTGAAAGAAGTTTTCCCCTGACAGCCAGATCATTCAGTGAACTGGTATCCTCGATCAGAAAATTAATTGCCTGGATACAGGTATTTAAATTATTTTTGAGTTCGTTGAAATCACCGTTATAGGGATCGGTGATAACGGGCGGTATATCACCTTTGGCAATGCGATCAACATACTCAGCTGCCACATTCAACGGATTGATAACTGCATCAAGGGTAGCATTTACTCCCTGGATAATCCTTCTGAAATCTCCCCGATGCCTGCCGGGATCTGCACGAGTACTCAGTTCTCCCTGTACCGCTCCCTCGGAGAGCATTCGTGAATCTTCGATCAGGTTATTGATCGCAACAATACAAGTATTGAGATTTTGTTTGATTTCATTGAAATCTCCGTTATATGAATCAGTGATGACAGGGGGAACATCCCCTTTGGATATACGGTCAACGTACTCGGCTGCTACATTAAGCGGACTGACAACGGCATCAAGAGTAGCATTGAACTTCGTGATGATGACACGATAATCACCCTCATGGGGTGCAGGATCTGCCCGGACTGATAATTCTCCATTGAGAGCAGACTGGGTAAGGACTGTGGTATCAGCAATCATTGCACTAATGGCTTCTCCCATCCGATTCAGTGCTACCCCCAGGGTGCCGATTTCATCGTTACGATGGAAGGATACCCGGGCAGAACAACTTCCTTTTCCAATCTGTTCTGCAACAGACACAACTTCGTTCAATGGAACTGTGATACTTCGGGAGAGAAATACCCCTAACCCTAGTGAACAGAATGCTGCTCCAATAGTGACTATTACAAAAATGATTGATGTAAATGATGCAGTTGCAATGCTGCTCTTTCGAATTTCATCAGCATGTCTGACCGATTGAGAAGTTAGATCATTTATGATGGTGAGAATTTCATTCCGTATGATAACAGGCTTGCTTGATAACGAAAGAGTCTGGATTGCTTCACTCTGCTTCCCGCTATCAGCTGCATCCAGGGTTGGCTGATATGATTGCTCTAATTCTGTCAGGAGTGTTGAAAGCCGATCCAATTGAGTATGATCAGAGGATTCTGCATAATTTTGCTTATATTCGGTGAGGGTTGTTGAAAGAAGAGTAAAAGAACTTGAGATATTTGCTTTCAAACTGGTTCGTTCATCTGGAAAAAGTGTGTATCTCATCACATTGGTTCTGATATTTGCTATCTGGGCATCAATCTGATCCAGGGTATGAACAGGCATGAGCGCTTGTTCGTACAGGAGATCATTATTCCCGGCAATAGCCTGAAGATTTACAACTCCGAACAGTGCGATTGCAAGCATGATCAGACAGATTAAAAGAGAGCCTCCAACCAGTTTAGATCGTATCCGTGCATCATCAATAAATTTCATACAAACCTCTCATCACTTACGAGTATTATCAATCGAACCAGATCCATCTGTTATTCATCTCCGATTACCATGTTGGGATCAGATAGCAGGGCATGGGCATCAATAATCATCAACGGTCCCGGCAGAATCCCGGTAAGGTAGGGTGCACCCTGTCCACGAATGGTTGGTGGAGGTTTTTTAATGAGTATAGTACTGATAGTCATGGTTCTGACAATTGCATCTGCTAATATTCCGAACGTCATGGTACCTCCAGATAAGACAATGATACGATTATAATCAGTCAGCCCTTTCGGGGGCATTCCAAGAACAGTCCGAAGGTCCACAATCGAGAGGACTGAACCATGAAGACTGATAATTCCCAGGATAAATGGAGGTACCCCCGGAACGAAGGTGATCTCTTTGAGGAGCGCAACTTCTCTGATGTACTGCATATCAATGGCATATCGTTCACCTGATAACAAAAATTCCAGTATTTCGATTCCATCTTCTTCGGATTCTTCATCCAGATGAGATACCGCTAGTTTCTTAGCCCGCTGATCAAGAATTTCATCAACAGAACTATTCTCACCATCATATAACGGTTCATGAAACGATCCATCTCCGGGAGTACGATGAGAGTCCATCTCTTTCAGGATGTCACCCCGCTTAGAAGAGTATGAACCATTTCACGGATACGGGCAGCCGGCATTCCCTCCGTCTCGTCTACCAGTGCATCATCAGCCATGGTTGAGAGTAAATCCATTGAGATCTGATAATGTTTACGAGCCTCACGCCTTTGTCCCCGGGATACGAGGATCGTTCCCAGCATCAGATGCGCAGGTATGTAATCAGGTTCAGCATACAGAGCCTGCCGGAGAGACTGAATTGCAGCGGGAAGATCACCCTGGTCCTGCTGAATTACCGCACGAAGATGATAGGCCCCTGAAAAGAGAGGGTTTACTGCGAGAATCCGGTCACACCATCCAAGTGCCCGATCAGTATCTCCCTGATCAGCATACATTCTGGCAAGCATATGCATATCTTTCAATACTATTCCTGCTGGATTGTCAGAACTTTTGAGTAGTTGTTCGGCTTCAGATAATCGTCCAGCCAGTATCAACTGAGCGGGATCCTCTGGTTTTTGTAAACAGAAATCCGTCTCATAACGTCCAGACTGCGACGTCAGGGATTCTGATATCGTCAATTTCGCAGGGATCAGATTTGAAGTATCTGGTTGGGATGGGAGTTCATTCCTTTCTGACAGGTCAGGCAGTAACGTTGCAGATGATATATCGTAAAGATCATCAGTATCAGTCAGGTCTTCGTCAGATGCTGGAATCTCCGATTTCACCGGTAACGTAGAAAATGATAAATTCACAGGTTTCAATTCACCAGGTGGTACTTTCTGAAACAGAAAAACGGAACTTTTTTTGATCTGAAGAAATCCAGGGCGTTGAGCATAACTGATCTCCTGTGGACTTACCACAAACCACCCTCCATCGATGAGAGTACCATTCAGATGATCAACCACGGTTGATGCCAGTTCTGGTGAAAAGTACATCAACACATTCCGACAAAAGATCAGATCCATGGTCATCGTACCGGTCATGGGTGAAGGGTAGTGATCGGTGATGAGGTTCAGTCTCTTAAAGATCACCATCCTCCTGATCTCATCAGAGATCTGAAATCTTCCATCAGATGACGGGTGTACATATCGATCAATTGGTACCGGGGACTCTTCCCTGAATGACCACCGGGAATAGAGGGCCCGTTCTGCTGCATACAATGATCCGGGATTAATATCAGAAGCGAGAATGGTAATATCCCAATCACCGATATCGGGAAGGAGGTACCGGAGGAGCATCGCCAATGAGTATGGTTCTTCACCGGTACTGCATGCAGCACACCAGATCCTCAGATATTTTCCATTCATGCGTCTTGACCGAAACAGGTCTGGAAGCAAGTGGTCCCTGAGTTCGATGAACAGATTTTTATCTCTAAAAAAATAGGTTTCGCCGATTGTGAGTTTTTTTACCAGCGCTTCTTCCAGAGCAGAGGTGCATAAGGGATCCTCAATTGCCTTCATACAGGAAATAGAATCGGTTAGGCCAAGATCCTGACATGCAGTTTCAAAGCCTCGCTGCAGATCTGACATCCGCTCAGGTGCATATGAAAAACCGATCCGTTCATTGACAAACTGAGAGACTCGTCGGAGTTCTTCATAAGATAGCAAGGGAGCCATCAGGATCCCCCACGAGATACCAGTTCAAGAGCGGCTGATAACTGAGTATCTTCGTCAGGAAGTAAGAACCGTTCCGGATCCGGAATGAGGATCATGCCATCAGAAGTCTTTACGACTCCCTGCATTGCAGTCAGGCCTGGTAGAACTGCATCTGCCTGAATCAGATCTTTATCGATATCTCTGACCCCGATTATTTCATCCGCGATCAGTGCAACCAGTCTTCTACTTGTAGCAGTGAGGATCAATACATCGGTAAGATTTGGCTGCCGGACCGGAAGCATAAACCGGTTACGAAGAGAAAAGACCGGAACAATAGTACCGTGATAATTTATTATCCCGGCTACCGCATCCGATACTGCCGGAAGCCGGGTTAACGCTACCATCCTCACTACATGCTCTGCCATCAGTACCGGAACACCAAATTGCCGGTCTGCAACCATGAAGAGGAGGAACTCCGTCATTAATTATGTAATGGTGGTTTTCTCTCTTCATATAGGTTTTTAGTTCCGGTGATACGTTCCGTTCAGATTCCTTTTCCGCAGATTACAAATTTCGCGATGAGGGACTGCATCTGAATATCACTGGAGGCTCCTTCTGACAACCTGAAGTCAGTCTCACCGAGTTGATCGATCATCCTGACCTTTGTTCCTTCAGGGAGATCCCGCTTAACAATCGCACGGTAGAGTTGCCCGATAAGTTCCTGAGGAGCAATTCCCCGGTCGTGTAACAGTTGATCCAGCATTCTTCCGGCTCCTTCAAAATTCCCAGACAGACAGAGCAGAATCAGATCTTCAATCTCATCAGGTCGTGCAGTAGCTGTGATCGCATAGATCATCGCAGGTTCGATAGACCGTTCCAGAATGGCCGCACCTTGCAAGGCATTAATTGCTTTTCGCATATCTCCCTGTGCCACGTAATAGATTGCATCAACCACTTCCGGGCTCACTTCCAGGTGCTGATCGGTAGCGATTCGTGAGACCATCTCAGTAACAGCAGGTTTTGCAAGTGGTCTGAACCGATATATGGCACATCTGCTCTGGATAGGATCAATTATTTTTGAGGAATAATTACAGGAGAGAATAAACCTACAGGTCTGGGCATAGGTCTCCATCGTCCTGCGCAGTGCTGACTGGGCATCATTGGTCAGTGCATCAGCCTCGTCCAGAAAGAGGATCTTAAACGATGAACCGCCAAAAGGTGAAGTTCTGGCAAACTGTTTGATCTGAGTTCTGACAACATCGATACCCCGTTCATCAGAGGCGTTCAGTTCTCTGAAGTTCATCTGCCAGTCATCGCCAAAAAACTCGCGTGCCAGAGCAACTGCTGCGGTTGTTTTCCCAACTCCGGCATTACCGGTAAACAGGAGATGAGGCATCTCACCTTTGTTAACATAGGATGTCAGCCGCTCGATAATATCTGACTGACCAACAATATCAGTCAGTTTCTTTGGCCGGTATTTTTCAATCCATATTGCGTGAGTCTCGTCCATACCAGTGATCCCTATGTATTAGTATTCGTCGTCCTTCGTAATAGAATCATGATTTTTTATCGTAAGAATCAGTGGCTCTTCTTCACCGTTCATAATCCTGATGCAGGACTCACGACTCAGGTACGAGTCCCCATCTTCAGGATCAAGTTCTAATGCCCGATCAAAACAGGGTACGGCCCGGTCATGCTCTCCTGCATCACGAAGGGCATGCCCCCTCATATTCCAGACTTCGGCATTTTCAGGATCTATCTCCAGAGATCGGGCATAAAACAACTCGGCTTTGTCAAAATTATGAAGACATGCCCAGGCATTTCCCAGCGCAGACAATGACGCAGGATCCTGATTGGTATAGAGAGCACATTGCTCAAAGTTCTGCCCCGCTGCATCATCATTCTCAAGATCAAACAGAACCATGCCTTTCCCATACAGATCCCAAAAGTTTTCCCCCTTAAGAGATAGTGCAATGTCATATTCTTGTAATGCAAGTTCACATTTCCCGAGAAAGAGAAGGGCATGAATCTTCCCGTCACGTGCATTGTGATCAGAAGAATCAAGAGAAAGGGCTTTATCGTAAGCAACGCAGGAGGCCTCCCCTTCCCGGTCTGCTATCAGGGAATCACCTAACAGACGCCAGGATTCAGGATTTTCGGGTTCTAATCCAGATGCAAGAGTAAAACTTCTACTTGCATCACGGAATAGACCGGATTCGATCTCTGAACGACCACGGATGATCCATGCGTGATACCACGAATCCGAAAGAGAAGTCGCCTGCCTGGACGCAGTAAGTGCATGAGAAATACCTCCAATTTCCAGAAATATATGTGCCCGTGACAACCATAGACCGGCATCATCAGGTTTTTCTGACAACGCCGCAGTATAACGATCTAGTGCAGTATCAAGATCACCGAGATGTTCATATGCCTCACCGGCAAGAGAGAGTATCTGGGCATCATCCGGGTGTAATCGAATAATTTTTTCCAGATACTGTACTGCCTCCCGATATGAACCATGTTCTGCAAGTAATGTCGCTAGTCGGTATAGACATGGTACTCGGTCACCCTGATGATCAATTACTGTCTGCATGAGGTTGATAGCTTGATCAGTCTCCCCCATCTCAACATAGAGATCAACCAAGGCCAGATCCATATGTTCATCATCAGGAATCCTTGATAACCCTTCTCGCAGCAGATCTATCGCACGGGATGGATTGCCTGTGTGCCAGCCGCATGCCCGTGCTTCAAGAAGATACCAGAGATAATTTTTCGGATCACTCCTGCGGTGATCAGAACAGATCTGAAAAAGTTCATCCCACTGCTCAAGATGATACAAGGCTCTGACCTTTCCTTCATATGCCTCCAGACACTCTGGTTTACCTTCGATAACACGATTAAACGCTTCAACTGCTTCTGTTGGACGGTTTGCAGAGCCAAGTGCTCTTCCAAGATGAAGAGAAATATCGGGTTCATTCGGATTCTGCCGGTAGGCTTCCTCAAAGCAGGGGATTGCATCATCATATTCTCCCTGGATGGCCATAACCAGTCCCTTAAGCAATAGCGGCATATGGCCCGGGTTCTCCAGACGTGACGCAACAGAAAAACAACGGACAGACTGCCTATAATCCTCATTCATCAGCAGGGCAAGACCTTTTTTTAACCATGGAAAGACAACTTCAGGATTGAGAAGAATCAAAGCGTCATAACAGGATATCTCTTCAGTCCGATCCCCCATCTGTTCAAGAACGCGTGCTTTATGATAGAGAACCTGATCTTGTGAAGGATCAATTTCAAGCGCACGGTTAAAAGATCGGATTGCTTCTTTCAATTCACCGTCACGCTGATAACAGAGCCCAATCTGATCCCAGATTGCAGGATTTTCAGGATCAAATACTGAACCCTGGCGAAGTGATTCTTTCGCTTCCCTAAACCGCCCCAGACCGAATAAGGTTACTCCCAGCTCAAACCAGGCCTCTGATGAAAAGGGATGGAGTTTGGTTGCCTGAGAAAAATAGGTGAGAGCACGAGTCAACTCCCCATTCTCAGTTGCAATCATTCCTAGTTGATGATGAACACCCGGAGTATAGGGAGCAACCTCAACAATTTTATTAAATATCGTTCTTGCTTCATCAGAATGTCCCGCCATTCGGAGGGTGAATCCTTTATTAAAAAGAGCAAGAGGTTCTTCAGGTTCATCCTTGAGAATCTGATCGATGCAGGCAATCGATTGATCATACGCCGACCGACGGGCATGTTCAACAGCACGCCGCATGATCAGGTCTTTTTCTTGGTCATCCATAAGCGAACCAGCGCAAATTCAAAACCCGGAGATTAGAGAAGTCATGAGCACGTGGCTATCTCATAAGTCAAGGTCCGGTTATTTGTCTATACTGAATGTGTATAGGCCGGATGTAACTTTTTTGATAAAAAAGAGGGGAGTTAGTTCTCAGAACTTGTTGAATTATCTTCTGAAAGGGAAGAGAAATCAGATTTTGAAAGAGTCGGCTTTGCTTGCACCTTGTTTACTGATGTATTCAGATTCTCAGGAGTGATATTGAATGATTCTGTTTCAGAAGAGGAAGTTGTAGAATTATTCTCCACTGAGGTACTGTTATCTGCAGAACTTCCTTCCTTTCCTGCAAGCTGTTCTTTTAAGTTGATAGCTGCCTCATACGAGGAGTCAAGAGCCAGAGCCTTTTCAACCGCTTCACTAGCTTCTGTGAACTTGCCCAGGTTGTATAATGCACCGGCCTTGTTGAACCAGAGAACAGCCAGGGTCTCATCAAGTTTCAGACCGGAATCAAAGGCTTCGACCGCTTTATCATCCTGACCTAACTGCATCAGAGCCATACCTTTGGAGTTCCAGACACGGGGTTCTGGTTCAATTGTAATTGCTTCATCGTATGATTTGAGTGCATCCTCTGTCTTATTCATATTCCTCTGGATGTTTCCTTTGTTGTACCAGTACTCAGAGGTATCTTTATCGATAGAGAGGGCTTGCTCAATTGCAGCAAGTGCTTCATCATACTTTTTGAGATCATTGAGTGTAGTGCCGTATGCATTCCATGCACCGCTGAAGGTTCCATTCTGTGCAACTGACTGATTAAATGCAGAGGCTGCTGCTTCGGTGTCTCCGTTCTCGGTATTAATAAGTCCAACAATCCACCAGGCATTTGCCTGCATATCAGGTGTAAAAGTATCTGAGGTGAGATTCAGCGCATGCTCCAGGGAATCCTTCGTTTCAGTCAGCTTGAGAAGTTGATACTCATCAAGACCTTTGAAGTACCAGGCATCTGCAAACTCAGGTCTCAATTCAGTAAGTTTGGTAAAGCTTGCGGCTGCATCTTCAAATGAACCCGAATCTCCCTGAATACCACCAAGGAAATACCAGGCATCGGTGAGGTTGCTGTCAATTGTTGTAGCATTAATGAGCTCTTCAATGGCAACTGGATACTGGTTATCTCTGATATCAACACGTGCCTTCCAGTATAATGCATTTGCGAATTCAGGTTTTAATGCAATTGCCTTGTCCAGGGATGTTCTGGCACCAGCAAGATCATTATTCTCAAACTGAATACGACCTTTGTAGTACCATGCATTATGGTTGGTTGCATCCAGTTCAATAGATTTATCAAAATTTTTTGCAGCATCTTCGAGATTGTTGTTGTTAAACTGAATTACTCCTAACCGGTAGTATACTTCAGCATCATTTGCTGCTGTGGTTTTGAAAGGCTCTGCATAATCACCTTTGATACTAAGCAGGGTATTGAAGGAGGTTTCAGACTCATTCTGCTTACCCAGGTAGCCTTCTACATCAGCTTTTGCAAACCAGGCATCTTTATATTCAGGATTGATCTCGACTGCTTTGTTGTATGCTTCTAGACCTTCTTCTAATTTTGCGCTATCCGAACGGGTGACTCCAAGCCAGTACCAGGCACGCTCATTCTTAGGATCTGCCTGAGTGAGTTCCTCAAAGGTCTTTTGAGCAGCTTCACTATTACCGGTGAGCAGATTTGCTATTCCGTAATTAATCTTGACTCCGGTGTCATCAGGAATTAATGAAACTGCCTTTTCAAGAGCCGTTACTGCTCCCGCTGCATCCGGGGGTACCATTCCGTACAGAAGAACAAATCCTACCATAGCCTGAGCATTGCCATATTCTGGATTTATGGTGGTGGCATTCTGGTATGCATAATAGGCATCAGACACATTCCCATTCTGGAAGTATGAACCACCGAGCTTAAACCAGGCAGTAGAATCCTGTGGGTCAAGTTCAACCACCTGCTTGAATGCAGTGATTGCATCTTCCCATTTCTCCTGTTGAATTGATTGGTTTCCCATCTCAAACAATTGAGTAGTAGAGGTATTTTCGGCAGAAGAGACCCCTGCAGTGAGACAAAGCAGGAGTGCCAGTGCCATGATCGACGCAATGTCGCGGATCTTCATGCCTTATATGTCAAAAGTCCTGGACAGATATACTTTCTTATGAAAAAGCAGCAGGTATCAGAAGAACCATCACATCGGTAAGATTATTCCAAGTCACTATTCCATGATGGGTTTAGTCTTGAGATGATCATTTCACACAGATCCGATGCCCCATCCTGGATCAGATATAACTGAACCTTTCGTTTTGACTGAGCAACTTCAAGAATCCGATGATTAACAAGGCAGTTTTCGGGTTCTGATCGTTCATAACATTTTCGTGGGGAGATAGTTCCATAATGCTGATTCATTCGCTGCACCAGGTTCTGACACCACCCAACAAAAGTTACCTTCCCTCCGGTGACTAAAATGTATATGCCGGAACAGTTCCTGAATCTTCCCGGAATACGAAACCTGCAGAAAGGACCTTCACCCCATGCATGAAGCATCAGGCCATTTTTATTTGGGAATCGTTCCCATGGATTAAACTCAGTAATCCCCCCCCGGGAATTGTGATCAGGATCAATTGTCCAGATCAATTCAGGAGTCAGATGGAATTCACGAGAAAGATCCTGGAGCGTTGGCTCATGTCCTGCGGCCATTACTTATCCATGGGGAGAAACTGCTATAGTTATTTCTCATAGCCACAGGATCATTACACCTCAATTGAACGTTCCCCATTATCAGAGATAGTCTTTATCATGCACTACGAAGAATAATGTTCGAGGTGATATGCCATGTGCTCTGTGGGCGGGCCAATGGATATCGAACTTGAAGATCGATTAAAAGCCAAAACATACCGGTGCAACGATTGCAAAGGATCCTTTAAAGGGATCGGTAAAAATATTATCTGTCCATCCTGTGGATCAGACGACGTAACCGAAGCGGCATGATAATTCCGGTTACAGATTCCGGATTGCTGATTCAGGCTCCTTCATCTTTTCTGTTAATTGGAATTGTACAGAAACCCTTCATGCTCTTCATTGAAACGACCAATGACGAGTACTGCCAATTTTTAAAGTTGGGAGAACTCGTTGTAGTATCTGCTCCGGAAGGTGGAACTGTACGCCAGGCATTAATCCTCCTGGAACTTGTTATTATCTGGCACACCCCACTCCTGGTCCTCCCATCCGGCCATCCCGGCTCTTCCCGATTTACCATGGTCGTTTCTGCAGGTGACCGGATTACCATGAGTTGTACTATTGAGCGTGGCACTCATCCTGAACAGACGGTAATTTGCTCATCAGATGAGTTGGCAGGTATGGAACTCTCATCCCACCCTGAAGGAATTGAACTACACAACATTCCATCAGGAGTAAACTTTTTTAAAATCTCATCTGATGGAAATCAGGAACTGATCAAACCATTACAATAATAAAGAAACAGTAATATCTCGAGTACCTATCATGTATCTACCAACGGAGATAACGCATGAAATCTGAATCATTCAAATTTTTTGGGTATACCCTTCTAATTCTTATGGGTATTTGCTCCGTATCTGCATATGGGGATATACCAGTGAAACCAGAGATTCAGGACAATATTTCGCTACCTGATAACATAAGTACGGAAACTCTGACCGATCCTATGCAGAATATCTCTTCCACCATATCAACGAATGGAACCATTATTTCTGTTGATAAAAAACCCGGACCAAACCAGACCTTATCATTTGATCAAACAAAAACAAAAAACCTCACGGAAGTTACTCCGGACCATAGAAACTCGGTTGATGAGACTGATAATCAGGCCACTGTTAATCAAACCGTGAATGAATCATCCTACCGAACAGTAGGTGATATCATCAAAGCAAAAGACTGGAAGGCTCTAGGAGAGTATCAGTGTAAAATGAAGGCAGAAAACCCGGCATATTTTGATGATTCAGGCCCTACATTCGAAGATCAGGAGGCAAGATGGAATCAGTATTTTAATCCACCTCCACCGGTTGTTTACTATTCCTGTTGTGGATAAAAGAAAAGTTCACTTTTTCGGTCCGGACCAAGTTTTTGAAAAATTTTATTATTCGATTGTTTCACGCTGATACCATACCAGCGTTGCCGCAATGACATCATGAAGACCCTGGTGATATCTGGTATATCCGATACAGAGAAACCCTGAGAAAAACAGGATTCCTGATATAAACTTGCCAAAGTGACGAAGGGTTGCCCTCGCAAAAGTCAGCGGTTTCCCATGTAAATCAGATACCATCACCCGACAGGCCATTTTTCCCAGTGTTGCCTGATTTTTGGATGATTCGAG
>NZ_JAJRBM010000002.1 GCF_028679455.1 Methanospirillum sp.
GGAGTATATTCTGAAGGAAAATATGTCACCATCTCCGATTCTATCGTTCATGACAACAGTGCAACGGGGATCAGTTCACACGGTGATTGTTCGGAAATAATCGGAAATCTCGTGTATAATCAAAGTGATATAGGTATCCATTCGCTGGGTAATTATTCAACGATTACTGAAAATTATGCCTCAAATAACCGAAATGGAATCTTATCGCAGGGTAATTATGCAACAGTGTCAGGCAATGCCGGTAATGATAACGCTAATTATGGAATCTATGCAGGTGGAATGTATGTCGGCCCGGAACCGGGAACCGAAGGGCTTGGATATTATGCACAGATTATCGATAATGTTGCCATTTTAAATGCGGTTGGTGGAATTAAATCCGTCCTTCCTCATGCAATAATCCAGGATAATTCCGTCTTTCAGAATATTGAAAATGGTATTGCACTCACCTGGCGGAGTAATAATACTACGATAACCGGGAATTATATTTCAGATAATCCAACAGGAATCAATTTGAGTGATCGGGCGCTCAATGTATCTATTATCCAGAATCTGATTCGCTCTGGTAATAATTCCGGAATCTATGTGATCTCTGAAGATGGAAAGGGAAGTGGAGAGATCTTTGATAACATTTTTTCAGGCCAGCAATATGTCAATGGGACCGGAAAAATGGGGGCGTTTTCATGGACAAATCCGGCCGGACCAATTCAGGGAACAAATATTATGGATGGTCCCTTTATTGCAGGAAATTACTGGACCAATTCGAACCATACCGGGTGGTCTGATCTGCAGCCGATGAACCCAAATGGATACTCAACTACGCCGTTTACAGTCGCCACCGGGGTATACGATACTGCACCGCTAGTAAAAGTGAAAGCAACTCCGACACCAACTCCTACCCCTACCCCGATCCCGCTAGCTGTCAACTTTACCGCAAGTCCGGTGAGTGGAGTACCCCCGCTTACTGTTCAGTTTACTGATCGTTCAACCGGTTCTCCATCAGCATGGAGATGGAACTTCGGTGACGGGACATATTCAACACTGATGAATCCCCTCCATGAATACAAAGGGATTGGAAGATATACCATTACTCTTGAGGTGTGGAAGGGTGATGCATCAGCAATTATGCGCAAACCAGAGTATGTAAAAACATCCCGTCCAAAGCGATAATCCCGGTAACTCCTTTTTTTATCTATTGCGTATCGCCATAAAACCGTGAGGTTGGCATTTTCGAATAAGAAATGGTGAACCGATAATCTGCGGAGGATCGTGAGTCGGCTGAAGTATTTTTCAAAAGATGGTACTTCAGGTAGATCTGGTCATCCCAGAGTCCAGACCACCTCATTCAGGATATATGGCCGAATACAGAAGTGGAGAGAGGTTCCAAACCCGAGATCAGGAGAGAGCCCGGGGAGGAACCCCCATTCGTTATTCAGACGGTACCGGTAGGGACATTGCTGAAAAGGGATGAGATATTTGCAGGAAACGAATGAAGTTCGGCGTCAGGCTCCGGGGCATGACACGGGACTACCAGGACCGGCCAGAGATATGGAGGAGGAATGACCGTATCCGTCTGATCTCATTCTCACAATAATTATATGGAAAAAAAGAAGAATCTCAGTATCATGATCCAAAGTAATACATTCTCTTTTCTTTTCCTTTTTCTTGTACTTCTCACGTTTCTTTCATGCGAAGTGTATGGCGAGAACAATAGTGGAATTAATAATGTTGACATAGAAAATACTATTTTTCAAGACAATAATGGCAATCAGTCAATCCCGATACCTCCAGAAGATCGTCAGGAAATCCTGGATCTTATCTACACCTACTCTTATACGTACGATTCCAAAGATCTTGATTCCTTTATCAGTCTATTTACAACAGACTGTATTTGGGAAGTATATACAGACAAAGGAACTGAACTCGAATTCCAGGCGAAAAGCCGCAATCAGTTGAGAGAAGCGATGGCGGAGCGGATGGCAAATATGACCGAAAAAGGGATTCAAACCAGGCATTATCAGACCAATACAATCCTGAAATCGATGTCAGCAGATACAGTGGAAGGAGTTACCATGCTCAACCTTATGTGGCAATACCCGGATGATGAGTTACCAACCTTTGTTCAGACCGGGGTTTATCATGATGTGTTTGTGAAGATCGAAGGAATATGGAAATTTGCAAAAAGGACTGCATTGATTGACCAAACGCAATCAGATTAAAGTTGTAGGCACAAATCCTGGTATTTCCAGGCCTCATGGCCCGGGTATCTTTTCATTTATTTATCGACATTGTTGAAAAAAGTTTCAAAAACACTGATTCATTATATCATGGCCATTATTCATTCTCTTTCTCTGGTTTGCAAAGGAAAAAAGTCGCTGATGAGCCACCCGCTTCATACCAAGAAACCGGTTCCGGTCAGCATATGTCAGACAGAACCCGGACTCGATAGACTGATCAACTGCCTTCTCTACTGGAACACCCTGTTTAAGCAGTTTTGAGATCTCACCAAGACAGAAGTGGAGAGCATTTCCAAACCCGAGATCAGGAGAGAGCCCGGGCAGGAACCCCCATTCTTTATTCAGACGGTACCGGAATGGACATTGCTTAAAGAGGATGAGATCTTTAGCAGAAAACGAATGGAGCTGGGCATCTGGCTCCGGGGCATGACAGGAAACTGCCTGAACAGGCCGGAGATATGGATGAGGAATGACCGTATCCCTTCCGATCTCATTCTCGATAAACTGGGACGGCTGCATACCGGAGTCGCCTTCCTCTTCGTACCAGCTCATACATGCAAGATCCCGGGCCCGGGTGATAGATGAAGTTGATCAGGATATGAATTCACAACCTTGAATAGAAGGCATGATTATTATCTGTTCAGGGATCTAAGAATGGTTATGAGATTTTTTATAATTATACAGAGAGGTGAACTATGAACACCTTTACA
>NZ_JAJRBM010000155.1 GCF_028679455.1 Methanospirillum sp.
ATCTGCTGCTTTCCTGCGCAGATGATCACCGGTTCATACTTCTTCTTCTCATCAAAAGTACCGGATTCACGTGCATCTTCCTCGCGGGTTGTATCAAAAACCATCCCGAAACTTCGTCCGGTATAACTGATTTTTATAAAGTCTCCTTCTTTGACAGGCATTCTTGGTTCCTTTATTAAATAGGGAGCCATATAGATAAAAGGTAGGATAATGCTGGAGATCGAGATTAAAGTCCGGGTTCCGGACATCAATACGGTCAGAGAACGAATTACCGCCTGCGGAGGAGTACTGACCGAAGTACTGACCGAACACGACTCATATTATAATGCACCTCACCGGGACTTTGGGGTGACCGATGAGGCACTGCGGTTGAGAGAGACCGACACCAAAACTATCGTCACCTACAAAGGCCCGAAAAATACCATACTCGGATCAAAAGTCAGGGAAGAGTTGAACCTGGAGATTACCGATCCCGGGGTTTTTCATTCGATCATCACCCATCTCGGTTTTGTGATGGTAGCAATTGTTCGCAAGCGCCGTGAATACTATCAATATCAGGACTTTACTATCTCCCTGGATCAGGTAGAAGGACTCGGAGACTATGTGGAGATAGAACTGATCAGTGCGAATGATGCAGAAAAGGCGGCCGCACGAGTAGACCAGACTGCTCAGAAGATGGGAGTGACCGGAGAGCGGATAACCCTCTCCTATCTCGAACTCCTTCTGTCTAAACGTTGAGAAGTTTTATCTCAATGTCCTTTGAATCTTCACCAAAGTGAATCATAGCGCAGTTACCCATGGCAGCCGGGCCCGGGTTTACTGCTTTGATTCCGTCAGCCTCATAGATGCCACGCTGTTCATGTACATGGGCACAGCAGACCAGATCAAACTTATCGATGTACTTCTTGATAGAACCTGATCCAACATGGTTGCCCCCGATCTCATCAAGAATACCCTGTGGGGGTGCATGTGAGATGAGGACATGATGGGTTGCCTTCTCCATTCGGCTAACGGTTCCTTTGAGCAGATCATCAATCTGTTTATCTGTCATCTCAAAGGGTGTTCCAAAGGGAGTCGGATTAGAACCACCAATACCTACAAGCGAGATTTTTCCAAGATTCATGGATGAACCATGAAGGTTCACACTGCTGGAACGCTCAAGGGCATCAACAACCTCTTTTGGATCACAGTTCCCTGGAACTGAGAAACTGGGGACATCGATCCGAGAGAAACAGGTATCAACATCCTTAGCTGTCCCCATATTGGTGATATCCCCTGCGATGAACACAATATCAGGAGCGAGTTCCATAAAGGACTCGATCATCCCGTATTCACCGTGCAGATCTGCAAGCAGGAGCGCTTTCAACATGAGTACTAATATGGAACCCGTCTAAAAAATCTTAACTCAGGTTCGTTCCATGAACCAGTTACTCTACCCGAAAGAGCAAGGGATCCCAGAACCCTCTGGGCTTCAGGGATAACCGGGGTTGCAATTGTTCCCTGGAGTGGTGTTCCGGGAAGAGGAATAAACCGGTGAGCGTGAACAAACCCGAATTTACACACTTCCTGAACCAGCCTGATCGTCTCTTCCTGCTCCTCTTCAGTCTCATTAGGAAACCCGAGAATCACATCAACAATCGGTACCATCCCCCCATCCCTGGTATGATCCAGGGCAGAAAGCGCATCAGCGCAGGAATGACCACGATGAAGCCGGGTTAGAACCTCGTCACTCCCGGATTGAACTCCAATATGTAGTTTTGTGTTATCGCAGTATGATCTGATCAGATCTACCGCCTCTGGTGTTACCCATTCAGGTCTGATTTCACTTGGAAAGGTGCCAAAATACACTTCCCGTCCGAGATCCCGTTTCAGAACCTTCAACAGATGTTCAACTTTATCCAGTCTCGGATGCCTTCCATCAGATCCATATGCTAACGCATTGGGAGTAACCATCCGGATCTGGTTGAAATGCCGGGCAAGATCCCTGATAGCATCTATCCCGCGATGACGCATCCGGTGACCAAAGATGCATGGAGTCTGGCAGTATTGACAGGAGTGTGGGCATCCTCGCGAGATCTCGATATACCCCCGATACTCGCTGAAACTTGGGTATGCATCAGGAATCACCGCATGATCAACCGGAACATAGCCATTCTTCGTCGCAACACCGGGCGGAGGAAGCAATCCCAGTTCAAGACAATCCAACAATCTGGGGACGGTAAATTCACCCTCACCAACCACCACATAATCAGCGATATTCACAAGATCATCATAACATGCGGTGGCATGAGGGCCACCTACGATAGTCGTACATGGTGCCCCGGCAATCTCATCGAGAAGCCCCGGTGCCTGAATCGAATTCAGACTGTATAACGTAACATCACCACCAGGCAAATCAGAAGGTACGAGTTGGTATCCATGCTGCTCACAGGCAGCATACAGTGCCGCGAAACTATTCCGCTGGGACGTGATCTCCCGCCAAACGATCTTCATTCTTTGATTGATGCTCCAAACACCTTCCTGTTACTGAAAAAAAGGTAGACGGATCCTGAACCAGATGTATAATAAGATTATGTCAGAGACGTTGACGCAGTCGTACTGATTTTTCAGCGATCTGATACTGGTTACCATCATAATATTCTGCATACACACGCACCAGATCCTCACCATCAGTCCCCTGAAGGATGACTTCACTCTGTGCTTTGGGTGGCAGCTCAAACCGTTCACTACTTCCATCGCTCCGGGTAAGTACGATCCAGGAACTCTTCACCATCTTCTGCCCTTTTCCACCTGAGAAGAAAACAGGTATTGTCTTGTCGAGTTGGTCTTTTTCATTGATCTGGGCTGACACGGCATTATCCTCGGGTGGTGCAGGGTACTGATCCTGTGCTGAAGATCCGGTATGGGTATCAGGACTCTGAATCCCTGCTTTTCCCAGATCTCCTGATGATGAAGCGGGTCCCAGTTGAGGATGAGTACATCCGGCGGAAAAGATCATGACAACGATGAGCAGACTCAGCAGACAGATGAACGATCGCATACAGACTATAGCATGAATCCAGTCATAAATATTCTTCTCTTTCGGGATGAGTTCAAAAAAGAGGAACAAAACCTCTCCTGTTTAAAAGACGTTCGCCTCGGTGTACACCATTACCGATTCTTTGAGGATCTCAAACGGTTTGACCTCACGGGAATGAGCTGACATCCGCATCTTAACAACTTCAATAGCCAGGTGAATATCAGAGACCTCATCTCCCCGTGCGTACCTGAGCAGAATGACTGTATCACTCAGATACTCAATCAGATTATATCTGCTTGAAAACTGATTGGTCTTGTCAGCTTCACTGGTAAGGAGCGAGGTACAGTGAAGATCACGAAGGCTGTCGAGAAACCGCATCATCTCCCTGCGACGGGTGGCATCATCACTAAACAGATCCTCAAACAGGGATACCGGATCAATAACAACCCGCTGAGCTCCCTTTCTCTTGATCAATTCAGGGAGTTCATTCTTGACACTGTTTATTGCAAGATTAAAGTCAGAAGGATCCAGATTAACAATAGTCAATGATTTTCCCAGGTACGGAGAGATATCCCATCCCTTATCTCTCATATAATACTCAATCCTACTGGTCCGCTCCTCAAGGGTGATATGAATCACGTTCTCTCCGTTCAGCAACCCGGACCAGAGGAAATAAAGTGCGAAATTTGTTTTTCCGCACCCATACTGACCAATAATAGAGGACACTGACCCAGGAATAAGCCCTCCTGATAACATCTCATCAAGGCCCTTGATTCCGAAGGTGATCCGATCCTCCATCATATGATCACTCTGATATTACTCACTTCAAACCCACGCCCGGCAGTAATCCTCACGGCAAATTTGACCATCTCCCGATCTTCCAGATGAATCATAACGCCACGAAACTTTTCAATATATAAAACACGTTGCCGTTTTGCAGTGGAAGATTCCTCCCACCTGAAGTGAATTACCGCATCAACTGCGTCGGCAACTTCAGTCTCCTGCCATTGATTCAGAATACCCTTGGTCAGAATAAGATAGAAGGTGGTATTCCATTTCTTCGCAACCCGCTGCAGCCCTCGGAGAAATGCCGTAAGATCAGGCCATTTCCCGGATGCAATATACTGGGTTGCTAGTTCGGTCAGCGAATCAATAATAACCAGGCTCTCTTTGGGAACCTCGGAGAGCATATCTGCAAGCGTGGAGAGGACACTGTCATGAACCTTTCTCCGTTTTTCCATCCGTTCGATGATATCATCATAATCAGAATACCAATTGATCGGAACAAGACTTGAATCAAAATAAATATCAGATAGATCATCGAACTGAACAAGATCAATATTCATAAGCAGGTCCGGTGAGAAGGACTGCCTAATCTCCCTGAGAATATCTTCACGCATCTTGGTAACCGTAATATACCTGATATCAACGGGAACCAGAATCTGTTCTTCCTGCATTCCCCGCGCCATGACTTGAGAGAGATTTATTAAAGAGGTATATGCAAACTCGACCTTTCCAGATCCAATTTCTCCTTTGAGCAGTATTACCGAACCTGGAGGTACCCCTCCTCCAAAAACCGGATCAAGGGTTGAAAGACCGGTGGGCATATGACGTTTTATATCAGTATACATCTGCTCTCCAGAAAATGACGATTATGAGTAGTCTTTCATAATTATACTTATACTCTTTCTTCACAATTTTGATGTGCTAATCCCTCAGCGTTTTTATCTGATGATGACATACCATTCTCATATTCAGAGAGGGTGTGAAACGGGGTAGTCACATCAGCAGGCAATATTATGGTGGGGGATGGAGACGAGAAACCTAGAGCTATAGCCACAAATACTTCTGGCGGACAAAAAAAGAAAAGAACCATTACCATAAAGGTCCCTCATATTTTTCTTGGTAAAAAAACCTCGTCAGATGAAAAAACAGTTTCAAAAATAAAAAAGACTACATTCAGCCCGACGGTGGCTTCGATCCCATTACCGATAAAACCCCTGAAACCTCCGGTGTCTAAAAACCAAGACATCAGTAAGATTAACCGTATAAAAGTCAGCCCGATTTTACAAAAAAGGGAAGACCCGGTTGTAATCACCAATAAAGAACTTAAAAAAAGTCTTGGTACAGAGAGAGAAAGCAGGGATCTGAATTATTCGAGTAAATTACTCAAGAAGTTTTCCCTCTCACGTAAATCAGGGATTGAAGAATACAATTTTGAAAAGCATGGATCTCTGGTGGAAGCAGAGGTTCCGGCCGGGTATGAACTGATTCGTGAATACTGGGCAGATCCCGGACGTGCCCTGATCTATATTGCCCTTAATACCAACTCACGGATGAAAGAGTATCTGCTCTATGAACCGGCATTAAGTCCCTTTGAATATGAGTTACTTGAGCGATTACATGAGGATCTTCGTGACGTTCTCATTCTTACCGATGATGAGGTGGGGATGGATCGTAGGTTTCTCCTCCTGACTAAGATGATGGATCTCCTGAACTATTACGGAGTAACCATCGGGCAGCGATCATTATTCAAGATTGAGTATTTTCTGGTCAGAAACTACATCGGCTGGGGGCGTATCAACGCGCTGATGAACGATCCATGGATTGAGGATATCTCCTGTGACGGGGATAACATCCCGATATTTCTGTTTCATCGGAAAGAACAGAATATTAAAACCAATATCCAGTTTGAGACCGAAGCATTGGTTTCTCTTGCAATCACTCTTGCCCAGCGATCTGGTAAGCACATCTCGTCAGCAAACCCCATGATCGATGCAACCCTCCCGGAGGGATCACGCCTGCAACTTACCTTCGGGACTGAAGTAACCTCACGGGGTACATCATTCACTATCAGGAAGTTCCGTGAACAGCCGTTCACCCCGATTGATCTGATGGATCTGAAAACATTCAGTGCGGATATGCTCGCTTACTTCTGGCTTGCCATCGAGAATAACATGAGCCTGGTCTTCATTGGGGGAACTGCTTCAGGGAAGACAACATCACTCAATGCGGTCTCACTCTTCATCCCCCCTCTCGCAAAAGTCATCTCGATAGAAGATACCAGGGAACTTACACTTTATCACGAAAACTGGATAGCAAGTATCACCAGGGATTCGGTCGGCGAAAGTGGAACATCAGTGGATATGTTCATGCTTCTCAAGGCTGCCATGCGACAGCGACCAGAATACATCCTTGTTGGTGAAGTACGTGGTCACGAGGCACAAACCCTCTTTCAGGCGATGAACACCGGCCATACTACATTTTCCACCATGCACGCCGGAAGTGTCGATGCAGCAATCCACCGGCTTGAGAATGAACCCCTGAATGTTCCCCGTAACATGCTCCAGGCGCTAAATGTTTTGAGTATTCAGAAGCAGATCCAGATCGGTCCTGACCGGGTCAGACGGAGTGAAGAGATCGTGGAGATCGCAGGGATTGATCCGGCAACCGGTAACATCATGGTTAATACCGTCTTTGAATATGATCCACTTGCCGATTCGTTCGGGTACACCGGAAGATCACAGGTCCTGGGAGACATTGCTACATTGCAAGGGTGGAGCAGAGAGGCACTTCTGGAAGAGATGGAACGGAGAAAGCAGGTTCTGAATGCCATCAAAGATCAGGATCTTCGCGATTACATCAGATTTACCAAAATTATCCAGGCTTATTATATCGATAAAGAACGGGTCTTTGATAATATCAATGATTTGAGCAGGATTGCGACATGAGAACGGATCTGATAGTAAGACGGTGGATAGCACGGAATCCGGACCGTTTTATATCAGTCAGGAAAGATCTCAACTCAATCAGAGCCGGAGTCACGCTTGAGCAGTATGTAAGACAGGCGTTGTTCGTAGGTCTGATGACCGGGCTTGTTGCAGGTCTGATCGCTTTTTTCCTCGCCTCATTTCTTTTTTCATCTCAATTCGGACTGAACCCTGAACTGTATAATGTACTCAACCTCAATCTGAATACCAACAATCCAAATCTGCCGATCATGCTGGCAGTTCAACTGATCGTTGCACTCGCAGTGTTTTTTTTAAGCGGATTTGCCGGGTACAAACTGACGCTTGCTTATCCGGCACTGGAGAAGATGACCAGGACGGTAAAGATAAATGTCGGTCTTCATAACGCGGTTGCCTATATGTATGCGATGCGACGGGGAGGAGCAGAACTGCTTGAGGTTCTTAAATCCCTTTCAGAAATGTCAGCCATCTATGGGGAGGTCTCTTACGAGTTCAGACAGGTAGTCAGGGATGCTGAGTTTTTTGGGTATGACGTGGTTAGTGCGATCAGGCATTTAAGCGAGACTACTCCTTCCCAGAAAATGCGGGATTTTCTGCAGGATATGCTCTCAACGGTTGAAAGTGGAGGAGATCTCTCCCAGTTCCTGCATGACCGGGTGCATATCCTGCAGGAAGAGGCAAAATTTGAACAGAAGGAATTTCTGCAGTTTCTCGGCCTTGTCGGCGAGATTTATGTGACTGTCTTCATAGCTGGACCCCTATTCCTGATTGTTATCATGGTGGTGATGGGGATGATGGGATCCTCAGCAACATTTGAACTCTCGCTCATCGGCTATGTTGTCCTCCCGATAGGATCCCTCATCTTTATCCTGATGATTGATACCATCACCATTAAGGATGAAAATGCAGTCAGATATGTCAAAGCAAAATGGTTGAATCAGTATTCTGATGTAAGGGTCAGGCAACAGACCGGTGAAGACCATCTGTTTGCAGCAATAACTAGGTTTGATCAATTCAGATTTATAAAACGGTGGATGGCTCATCCACTCAAAGCATTTGTGGAAAATCCAACGTATTCATTTTATTTCTCGATTCCGGTAGCAATAATTTTCCTGATCTGGGTTTTTATAAATGTCCCTTCCGAGACGCTGGATGATACGATCATGGCAGTGGATGATATGATCATGATCGCCCTGCTCATCGTCATGATCCCATTTGCAATCTTTTACACGATGTGGAATACCAGGATCAGGGGGATGGAAGCATTGATTCCGGATTTTCTTGATCGCATGGCAGGAATCAATGAAGTAGGCCTCACCCTGACTCAGTCCATCACCATTATGGCCCGGGCAAATCTCGGGCTTCTCGCGTATGAGATCCAACATATCCAGCGTGACATTCTCTGGGGAGCAAACTTTAGTGATGCACTGATCAGGTTTGAACTACGAGTCAGAACCGCACTCATTGCCAGAACGGTCACGTTGATCACCAAGGCCTCAACAATGAGCAGTTCTATTGCAGATCTGCTCAGGATCGCTGCTGATGATGCCCGAATGAGTGAGATCCTCAAACGTGACCGGCTCTCGGAGATGTTTATTTATACTGCGATAGTATATCTCTCCTTTTTTGTATTCATCTTTGTTATCGGGGTGATCAGTACTCAGTTTTTATCCGTGCTTGCAAACCAGAGTAAAGAAGGACTCTCCATGGCAGGACCACTCGCCAATGTCGGTACGCTCTCACTCACCACCATTGACCGGCTCCTCTACCATACCTGTCTGGTTCAGGGATTCTTTTCAGGACTGATAGCCGGAATGATGGGTGAGTCATCACTCAAAGCAGGAGTAAAGCATAGTTGCATCCTGATTATCGTCGCACTTCTTGCATTTAACTATGCATTTTAAGTACCGGTAATCCAGGTAAAATAGTTTATATGAAAAATCAGAGCATGCCGGATCCTGACAAACTTGTTTTGAGCCCGGACTCATCAGGAGAACCAATCCGCATTCGGATGTGGTACTGACTCTTTGCTTCCCAGATAAGTTCCCGAAAGTGAACCTTCGGCGTTTCAAGGAGTCGCATCAGGGGGAGTGTGGCCCGGTTATCGTTTATTTCATACAGAACCACTGCTATCCATACCCGTCGCTGGATAGACCCGGTGTGGAGCAGGGGAATAAGGAGATCCACGATCGCATGCCCCATCGACGCAAGTTTTACCGCAGCATCTGTTGCTCTGGCAGGATCCTCAAGATCCCCGGTAAGGAGCAGGACCTCCTTTCTGAGAGGATCATTGATATCAGAACTGATTTCTACAGAGATTGGTACCGCAGGTTCAGGCTCAGGTTCTCTGGCCTGGGATGGTGAGGCTGCAACCGGGTGTTTTTCAGAGGCATTCTCCTGTATAAGCCGGGTATTTTCGGCATCAAGACGCAAAATTGCTTTAGATAATGAAGAGATATCGCGGTCACGTCCGGTAAGTTTCTCTTCGAGTGCGGTGATCTCCCGATACAGGGCATGAACAGATTCATCTTTTTCAGCCCGAATCGTCTCCTGGAGTTTGTGGTACCGCTGCCTGACCCGGTCAATCTCAATCCGTAATGCTTCATTATTGGTAACCAGGTCCTGAATCTGACTTTCGCGAAGTGTAATATCCTTCAGAAGATCGGTTTCACGTGATTTCAGGGACTCCTGCATAATTGCAAGTTCCTGATGGAGGCTGGTAATCTCATTGCGGTAATAATCTTCCCGGGATTGCTTTTCAGCAATGAGTTGATCCCGTTCTGATCCCACCTCCTGAAGCTCACTCCTGATCCCGGATATCATGTGTTCAAGGGTACGCTCACGCTCGGCAGATCTGTTCTGGTTTTGTAGAACTTCTGCCTTCAGTTGTTCCCTTTCAACACGGTGAACCTGATTTGACTCATCGAGGGCATTCTGGAGTTTGATCTGTTCGGTTTCTGCTGACCGGGTGATACGATCACATTCAACCTTTTCTTTCTCCAGTTGTGCGGTTGCTATGGTCAGTTCCTGATATACCCGTTCTTTTTCATCGATAACAGAATGGAGGAAGACCGTCTGCTCATCAATCTGTCTGGTCAGTGAAGAGTACTCTTCATCCTTTTTCCTGATTATCTCATCATGAGTGAGGACTGCTGCTGCAAAATCTTCACGGATCCTACGGTTCTCACGCTGGAGATGCTCTTTCTCCTTCGCAGACGTAACAGTAAGATCTGTCAGCGTTTTTTCGTACTCACTAGTTTTGGCTGCAAGTAGATCAGTAAGGGTACTATTCTCTTCCTGAACCCTGGTCTTCAGAAACTCTGCATCAGAGAGAAGAACCTGGAGCCGGGTAATCTCCTGTGTATTCGCTTCTGCTTCTTTCCGGGTTCTGCTCTCAATATCCTGAAATGCAAGCCTGGAAACCTTACAATCTTCTTCCAGACCTGAAACCAGAATGTCACGTTCTTTCAATTCACGGGAACGGATCTGGCGTTCAGTAGTAATCAGATGGTGGAGATGATCTACCGTTAGTCTGGACTGTTCCTCAAGATCAGTCTCACGATCAGCATATTCACGCAGGCGCTGATCCATAGACTGGAGGGCTTTGCCGGCCAGGTGGAGTTCTTCTTCTTTCTGACGGAGCTCAAAAGAGAAACGGTCCCTATCCTGGCGAATGGTCTCTGCCAGAGCACGTTTTTGTGAAGAGAGAAGTTCCTGCTCATTGCGTGCAGCGGCCTCCCGATCTGCGAGATCAGATTGAAGGGCTGCAATGGTCTGCTCATAGTGGGAACTGACATCATCTTTCTCTTGAACCAGGGCAGTATATGCACTCTCACGTTCCTGAAGCGAAGAGGTTAGAGACTGGATCTTCTCATCAAGCTGATTAATCCGGGCCTGGAAGGTATCCCTTACCCCGGTGATCTCCTGTATCAGCGCGTCTTTCGCCTTTCCCAGTTCATCCAGTTCTGCCTCATATCTCCGGGCAGCACGGGATTTATCATCCTGTTCATGTTTGACAGTCTTCTGAAGTTCTTCTATTTTCTTCTCAAACTGGTGGATGATAATGTCAGACTCTTTTTCGAGTTTGGTGATAATTCGGGCCAGTTCTTCGTTTTTATTCTGAAGTGTGATCAGTTCTTTCAATATGGATTGCGCGAGATCCATCCCCACCCCCCGCAGAAACGTATGCCTTACTACAAGAAACGCGTGTCAGGATTTATATTCTGTGATATATGATTCACGATAATGAATAAAAAGAAAAGTGGGATTAAAGTCTGAATCGTGCCATGGAGACGGAAACCTGTTCAGCAATGCCTGCAACCTGATCCACAATAACCCTGAGCTGGTTTGCTGATGATGATGTCTCTCCGGTAGCATGTGCCGATTCCACCGCTTCACTTGCTGTCTCTTTAAGCATTGCCGATACTTCGTGCATACTGCTGGTAATCTCTTCTACTGCGGCTGCCTGCTCTTCATTCATGCTGGCAACCTGCTCAATATTGTTTGAAATATCCTCGACCGAGGTTACGAGTCGCTCAAAGATCCGCAGGGTATCAGACAACATCACATTTCCATCCTGTACTGCAGTTGATGTTGCAGAAACTGCGTCGGTTGCAACCTGTGACTTTTTCTGGAGGTTGCTGATCATATCAGTGATCTTCTCTGCCGACTTTCGCGACTCCAATGCCAGTGCTTTTACCTCTGACGCAACCACCGCAAATCCTCGTCCCATCTCTCCGGCACGGGCAGCCTCAATTGCAGCGTTGAGGGCAAGAAGATTGGTCTGATTAGCAATATCGGTGATCAACCGGACGATCTCATTGATCTTCTTCATCTCCTGCTGAATCTCACTGATAACCCGGTCAACCTCGCCTGCATTCCGGGTTATCACCCCCATCCCTTCTTCCGCCTTTCTTGCAAACTCAGAACCTTCACGGGAGAGAACCGTTGACTCCTGGGCAATACGTGAGACCGATTCAGCTTTCTGGGAGACTTCCCCGACTGTAACCGAGAGATCCTCCATCGCCCTGAGCACCTGCCTGACTCCGGCATCACTCTGTTCGGTGTTCTCAGAGACGGCATCAGAGTTCCTGGCGACCTGCTCTGAACTATTTGCCACCTCCTGTACACTGGCATTTGCCTGTTCTGCATTGGCGGTGAGTTCCATGACCTGACTGTTGATCATACCAAAGGCATCATTGATCTGTACTCCAATGGTGTCAAAGGCCTCTTTCATCTTCAACCAGTCACCAGTTACACGAATTGAAGGGTTAAACCTGGCAGTAAAATCATAGGCAGCATACTGACCGGCAACTCTGAGAGCTTCTCTGAATGGAGAGTCAAGTGCAGTCAGTGTCGTATTTAAAGAAGAGGCAATCCGTTGAAAGTCACCAGAATAGGTACCGGTGTCAATTCGAGTCTGAAGATTCCCCTGCGTCATCTGGGAAGAGACTTCTGAAAAATCATGTTCAAGTGATGATACCGTTGCCTGTATCGTGCGGAGGGCATCACGCAGGTTCAGGAAATGTGTATGAATATCAGGGATTTCAGAATCTGACACCGGTTCATGGAGGGGTTTCCGCATATCCCCCCCTGCAAGATTTGTGATATCTTTCACAAATGCAACTATTTCGCGATTATAATATGCAACTGCATGCTGACTTTTTGTAATCTCCTGCGATCTTCCCTGCAGTTGATGCTCCATAATATCCAGTAGCTGGTTCACCCGACCAGCAACAATCCTTTGATCAGGATCTGTATCATCAATCCGAATTCTGGTATTATATGTACCGGAAGAAAAATCCCTGACCACTAAGTCAAGTGCTGATAGTAAGTTCATTCCAATCCCTCCGCAGGAGCATGAAGTTACATTGTGCAGGGTTTGGTTTAAGTATGTTCGTTTGTGCCAGGGTCAGATCAAGAACTCAGTTCAGGACTGGAGAACTCCCACATCATCTATCCGCGTGTAAAAACGGAGTATATGTGAATAGTATGTACTAGTTTAGTACTGGTAAAGATCCCTGAAATCCACAAATAAAAACACATATACTGATCTCTGTCCACTTTATAGTTGTACCATCAATGAGAGGAGGGTTGGATGAAAATTGAGGTCCTGAAGGATATCAAGAACGCAGAAGAAGACTATAAAAAGATGATTTCGCAGGCACAAGAGCGGCGCAAGTCTCTCGTCGCCAGTGCCGAACTGGAGGCTGATAACCTGATCCAGAAGGCTCAGGAAGATGCGGAAGAGTTTAAGAAGCAGCAGATTGCAGATGCACGAAAGCAGGCCGGGATGCGGCATGCCACGATCATCAGCGACGGGAAGGCAGAAGCAGTAGCTCTGGAAAGCAGAGGACGGCAGAACCTCGCGAAGGCCGTGGATCTGCTCGTTACACGCTTCAAGGAGCAACTCAATGTTTCAGCCTAAACAGATGAGCAAACTGCTCATCGTCGCATCAAAACAGCAACTTGAACCGGTCATTACTGAACTCTACCGAATGAACATCTTCCATATCGATGATTATGTCGAGAAGGGTGATGATCAGTGGGAAGGATTCAGGATCGGGATGCCGCTGAAAGGAGCAGATACCACCTCATCCAGTCTGGTAAAAATCAGATCCATCGCCAGTGCATTTGGTATCGGATCTGACCAACTGGACGAGTCGGCAAAAGCCCGGGTTCAGGAACTCAAACGCAGCATCGAACAGGATCTTCCAGCCCTGGCTGACGAAGTCGAACACCTGCTTTCCCAGCGATCCAAGCTTGAAGCCTCCGTAAAAGAGCACGAGCAGAAGATCGAGGCACTGAAATCATTTACCGATGCACCATTTCCGATGGAACTACTGAATGGGTATGACTCAGTCGGTTGTATTGCCGGAACGGTTAAAAGTCATCCGGAGATCAGTGTCCCTCACGAAATCTGGGAGAAGCAACTCAAAAGCGGGTTGTTCATCACCATTGCAGCCAGGAATGAAGACCTGCCCGCAGTAGAGAAGGCACTTTTAGAAGTTCAGCTGCAGAAAGTTACCATTCCTGGAGAAAATGGACATGCCCCAGCAATAATCGCTGATTATGAACAGAAGATCGCCGGCATCCACCAGGATATTGAGCAGATATCTGTAAAAATGGCTGAAATCAGGGAGAAACACCAGTACTTCCTGATGTCATCAGAAGAACTTCTCACTGCAGATGTTGAGCAGGCTGAAGCACCACTCAGGTTTGCAACCACCGACCTCGCATTTGCTGTTGTCGGCTGGGTTCCCACCGAGCAGGTAACAAAGGTCTATGAGAATCTGGATCGTGTATGTGCCGGAAAGGTATACACAACCGAACTTGAGATCGAAGACCTGAACGATGGTCCTCCGGTTGAGTACAACAATCCACGCTTTTCCCACCCGGCTGAACTCTTCATTGACCTATATTCACGTCCGAAATATACCGAAGTAGATCCGACGCTGCTAATGGCGATTGTCTACCCGATCATGTTCGGACTGATCCTGGGCGATGTTGCGTACGGTCTGGTCCTGCTCGCGATGAGCTTCGGACTTCGGTCTCTGGTAAAAGGCAGCGATGCAGGGAGTCAGTTACTGGACATCTTACGGAACTGTAGTGTCGCCAGTATCATCTTTGGAGTAATTTTCTCTGAATTCTTAGGGTTCTCCCTACCATGGGCTCCGCTCTGGTTCTCACGACATATCTCAATTGGTGTAGCTGCCGGAGCAGAACATCATGCATCAGCAATTCCACAGTTGCTTGTCGTGTCGATCTGGATTGGAATCCTGCACATTACCCTGGCCAGGATCTGGGGAGCTCAGAACGCTTCCAGGATGGACCATGGACACCACCGGTCCCTGAAGATATATGCAAATATCGGATGGATCCTGGTGATGTGGGGAATCATCGTTCTGATATGGTCAAAGTTCCCGATTATTTTAATGCCTGACCTTACTCAGATGCCTGAACTGGCTGGTGGACTTAATGTCGCAACCATAGCCGGAGCAGTCATGCTTGTCCTTGGTCTGGTTTTAATTGCCCGGGAAAATGCTCTGGATCTCATGGAAATCCCGACCATCATCAGTAACGTACTTTCATATACGCGTCTTATCGCGGTAGGTCTCTCATCTGTCGCCATCGCAATGGTAACAAACTTCATTTCGATTGGTATGTTCATCAATCCGGCACTTGAGAACCTGACTCCGGTAGGAATTATCCTTATCATTGTAGGGATTCTCATTTTCTTCATTGGACATGTAGGTAATACTGTCCTTGGGATCATGGGTGGCGGAATTCACCCCCTTCGTCTACATTATGTAGAGTTCTTCACCAAGTTCTACCGTGGTGGAGGAAAGAAATACAATCCGTTTGGAATGATTAGAAGACTAACTGAACAGAACTAAAGGAGTAAAGGAGATAAAAAATATGGCAGCAGAAGCAGTAGCAGTAGAAGTAGCAGCAGCAGCAGCATCGGCAGCAGGACTCAAGGCAGTAGGTGCAGGTCTCGCAGTAGGCCTTGCAGGTGTCGGTTCAGGCCTTGGTGAGATGGGAATCGGAGCAGCAGCAATGGGAGCAGTAGCAGAGAACAAGGACATGTTCGGTCTGGCCCTTCTCTTCACCGTGCTTCCGGAAACCATCGTCATCTTTGGTCTTGTCGTGGCACTCCTGCTCATGTTCCAGTGAGTGAGGATAGATCATGGGACTGGATGCAGTCATTGCAGAGATCAAGGATAAAGGACGGGCAGAAGCTGAAGCGATCAATAAGGAAGCAGACGCAAAGAAGGTCGAACTCCTGAACATCGCACAGCAGAAGGCAGAGACTGTCAAAACCGCAGCACGGGAAGAGGCTGGAAAAACCACCTCACATATCATCTCCCAGGAAGAAGCTGCCGGACATCTTGTCGTAAAACGCCAGATCCTCAACACTCAAAAGGAGTTGATGGATGAGGTGTACAGGCAGGCACTTGACAAGATCGATACCATGCCCGAATCCTTCCACAAAGGTGCTATCTCATCACTCCTGCACAAGGCAATGGCCGAGATCCCGAAGGGATCGGTCAACTGTTGTGCACGGGATGAGAAAGTGCTGAAAGAGGTACTCAAAGAGTCTGAATTCAGTGCTTTCACCTTTGGTAACATTATTGGGATCGACGGTGGAATCATCGTCGAGAGCACAGACGGTCAACTTCAGGTAGACTTCAGTTACCATACCTTCATGAGCCAGGTATGGGAGTCAGGACTTAAGGACGCGTCAGACATTCTCTTCGCATAAACTCAGGGGGATAAAAAATGGTTCAGAACACGGGCGGTCCGGCACCATACATCTATGTCAGCACCAGGCTGCGGGTGAGGAAGGCCAAACTGCTCGCCCCTGAGGAATACCAGCGTATGCTCAACATGAGCCTTCCTGAGATCATCCGTGTGATCGGGGAGACCGAGTACCAGAAAGAAGTGGATGAGCTGGGA
>NZ_JAJRBM010000016.1 GCF_028679455.1 Methanospirillum sp.
GGATAAAGGAGTCTTTACTGGTTCTTTCCCAGTAGAAAAAACCAATACCTCGAATAAATACTGGGCTACCGATATTGCACTTGGCCATGACGGATACCTCTATTGTTACATCTTCGGAGATAACACCCTGCGAATCCTTGATTCCCGTGGAACCCAGATCAGAAGAGAGAATCTTCCACAGACTGGTCGCAGGTTTTCACATCTTGCGTTGAATTCTGCGGATGACGTAATTTTGTCTGATCAGAATTCGATCACATGTTTTCAGAAGACTGATTCATTGTCATGGAAAACAGCAACAGGGGGATGGAATGAGACCAGGAATCAGTCTTTCCTACAGAACAAAACCTATACAACCTGGAATGTGCCGGTTGAGGTAATACGATCGCCATTTATTCATTATACCATGTCAGCTATTCAGGATGCCGATGGCTCAATCTTTGCAACTGCTGCGGAAAATGACGGGGTGGTCAAAACCGATCCGCTGGGTCATAAAATATTCTCAATCAATCATGGAATTTCCAAGTCAGACCTGCAAAAACCAGAATACTGTATGTGTGCAGGATATAACCGGACACGATCGATACAAAACCCCATCTATGAGCCAGTTGGAATTGTGCAGGATACTTCAGGAAATTTATATATCTCAACCAATACAGGAATTGATAAGTTTTCCCGGGATGGAGAAAATCTCTCCGCTATCGAACCGAACTCCACAATGTATTGTAATCTGAGTACACCTGCCGGTCTTGCTTTTAGCCCGGATGGAGTTTTGTATGTCGCAGACAGCAATAGGAACTGTATTGTCGCATTCAGTCCGGATGGGAAGAGAATCAATGAATGGGGCCATAAGGGAATTTTGGATGGGGAGTTCAAAGAGCCCTGGGGGGTTGCAGTTGATCAGAAGGGGACTGTCTATGTTACTGACACCATGAACCACCGGGTACAGACATTTACCGCGAACGGAACCTGGACCGGTACATGGGGTTCAAAAGGGAGTGATATCGGTAGATTCTCACGCCCGACAGGGATACTTGCTGATTCAGACGGACTAATCTATATTTCAGATTCCGGAAACTTTAGAATTCAGATATTTACCGGTAACGGAACGCCTCTTGGAGAAATAATCCCATATAGTGCTGATTTAAGGGGGCGACCCGGTGTGTATGGTCTTTTCAAAAATTCTGATGGGGATATATATGCAGTTTCTAACTCAAATGGGAGTATTCTGAAGGTTTTATGGAGTCTCAAAGAACAGGGAACTGCAAACGGTAGTATCATCACCATTGAACCTCCGGATCCGGTGGTTCAGGTAATTGTCAACTGGGGTGAAGAGATCTCCTGGATTGCTCACCAATTGTATGTGGGAAACGATGACCAGATTCTATCAGCTGTTTTTGGGGAGCGTGAGGCTTGAGGAATAATATCAGGATCCAATTGTTTATCAACGGGAGATTGCACCTGACTTTTTCCTCTTTTTCCAGGAATCAATATAGGGTATTTTCAGGGGGGCTTCGATCCCCCAACGCGATTCACAACCAAAAAAACAGACACACTCATGAAACAATTTAATCAATACTTATGAGAATTGGAGGTAACCACTATGAATGAGAGAGAATCCATACCCTTACCTGAAAAACCGGACCCTGTCAATCATCTCTGTACCGATAATTTTGGGGAACAGAGAGTAAAACCTAAAGAATCCCTCAAGTACCTGGCCATTCTGATTCCGATTTCAGTATCGATCTTCTGTGTTCTGATTTGGTTTATGAACGAGTTTGTTCCAGTGCATTATCCGGATTATGCCCATTTTTTCAAAATATATATCTATGGGAGTTCATCTGGAGGGAATCTGTTATTTGAAGTAATAGGAGGGTTTTTTCTGGTTGGTGGATTTTTCACCATGAAGTATGATCTGTATAAACGATCCATGGATGAAAAGTACATAGTTTACCGCGGGAAAAACCGGGTATTTGATCGAAATCCGATATTATCAGGCATAATCTATGCAGCAGTACTTATTCTTCTCCTTCCGGTTACTTGTTGGGTTATTTTCAGTCCATATCTCCATTATCTTCCCTACACGTTCCCAATATTTCATCTCGATACCTATTCGGGTATCACAATTCTGATCCTTCTTTATTCAATCATCATCAGTATCATCATGTATCTCATCCCTCCTTCCTGGGAAAAATTACCCCGGATATCTGTTGATGAGCCGAAGGAAAACAAACCTCAATATTCCTCCAATCATAATAATAACGGGAAGAAGAGATCTCACTCGCACATTACCTCGTTATCTCACTGGCTCACGTTAAGTGCCGGGGCATTCCCAGTCACCCTCGTTATCATAATCCTGTCTATCCTGATAATTACCAGTAACCGGCTTCGGGATTATCAGATCACAATTTCAGGAGTTATCCAGACCATTCCCGGATTTGGGTTTCCATCCTCATTTTTGAGTGGAAATGGGCCGTCATGGGGATTGCTGATTCTTGGCTATGCAGCATACATTTCCCTGATATGTTCAGCAATCTATCTGGTTTCCGGATATGGAACGTCGGATACCATTTTTAATTCCGGATCCCGAATCATGCTTTTTTTCTGGTTGCAGCCTTACGGATTATCTTTTTTCACTCCATATACGCTGGAGATTGTCAATCAGGACCTGGTTTTTCAGGGAATTCCAAAATTAGAGTATTTTTTTTCCCAGGTAGATTATAACTTTCTAATTATACTCATAGCCTTCACTCTTGGATATTCCATTGCATATCTGGATAAACGTTTGTGGCCAGAACAGACAGTATAATTAATTCCGGATTAATTTAAAGAATTTATATGAACAACTTTTTATTTCAAATGGCATCAAACATTTGGTCTTTATTATTTACTCCTAATATTTTTTTTAAGAGTAAGGAGGATAGAAACTTAAAATCTGCTTTCCCATATTTCATTGTAGGAATTAGTGTTGCTAGTGTCACAATACCCTTCAGTTTGATATCAAATCCGAGAAACATATCAATTTCATTAGTATTACCATCGATCATTCATTATATCAATTCTCTATTTATTGAACTTTTAATTTTTTTTCTTGAAACAACAATTGTATATATAGTAATAGTAATTTTAGGAGAGAAAATAACTTATAAGTACATTTTATCAACTATGATGTTTATTTCCTTTTTTTTAATTCTCGATCCAATATTTTCTCTTCTATTCTTCTTTTTCCGAAGCATTGTTCCAATAATTAATATATATTGCATATATGCATCGATTGCTGTAACAACTATTATATTCATTTGGAAATCCTATTGTGCAATTATCGGTTTGTCATCAAAGCAACAAATTATGAGAAGAAATGCAACAATGGGGATAATCGTGTCATTTTCCTTATTCTACATAATCCATATTTCAGCCCTGTCATTACTAATTCTAAAGGTTTAATGTTTGTTTCTAATCTGGAGGACATTGAATGAATTCACGAATATTTGTGATTTTTATGGTGCTCGTCGCCTGTGCCTTTGTTGCACTGCCGGCATCAGCAGCCCTCAACAAGGTCAGCCAGGGAGGAGACATCTTCCTTGGAGAAAAGAACCTTGATGTGAGCGCAGCAACCGGCGGCGCCAAGCAGATTGCATGGTGGCAGCCAGGCAGCAACTCAGACACTGAGCAGCCTGCTGACATCCAGTCAGTTTCCGACTCTAAAGCATTCTATGTGTCACCAGACATCTTCGTCGGCAAGACAGGTATCTGGTACCAGTGGAATGGGACTATAAAAGGTTCCCCAGCCTTCAACGTGAAGGAGCCTTCCCTGAGTCTTAAGATCTGGGACGCAACTGCAGGTGAGGATATCACCGGCAAGGCAATCCCAGTCGGTAACTACGCTAACTTTGCAGTTGAAACCAACATGCAGAGCCTCGCAACCCGTCCAGGGTACCAGGCAGCTGATGGTCCGTTCAAGCTGAAGGTCAAGACTTCAGACGGCGGTGTATACCAGCAGCTTGTTGGAAACAACGGCAAAGAGTGGCCACTCAACGCTCTGACCGTCAACCAGCAACTCTGGTACTGGGTCGGAGAAGGCAGTGACCACACCAAGTACGCAAAGAACGACGGGTGGAACACCGCAGCTGAAGACATGAACAACAACCGCCTGTACAAGGCCGGTGTGTACACAGTCTGGGCAGAGTGTAACGCCAATGCAATGAAGGATATGTACAAGGCACCAGATGGCTCGGACTACACCGGAAAAACTGTTTCCGCTGTAAAGAGCGTTCAGATTGCCACCGATCAGGTTAAGATCGAAGCCAACAAGGACACCGTAGTCCGTGGCAATCCGTTCTCCGTCACTATCACTGGCGTTCCAAACGCAGAGTACATTGTCTGGGTTAAGGGAACCAACTCCATGACCGGCGCAACCGGCGACCAGCCACCGATGATCCTGACCGCTCAGGACAACGTTAAGCAGGACGACCCGGCAGGCCCATACGAGATTGGTAAATACCAGTACGAGGGTGGCGCAGGAAAGAGCGTTAAGCAAGATGTCCCCGACGATCCAGACTACCACGGAACCAAGTGCTACGCACAGGTAAAACTTAACTCCAGTGGTACCCATACCGTTGAGTTCAAGACAAACAAGGACACCAAGGACAAGAAGTACACCGTACGTGTCGAGCGCAAGTCCGGCAACCAGTACAAGTCCGATGAAGTAGACATTAAGGTCCAGAAGGGCGATGTCACCATCGTCGCTGCAGTCGACCAGAGCTACTACCTTGGTGAGGAAGTCAAACTCTCCGGAACTAACTCCGAGACTGACACTACTTATCTCTTCATCACTGGTCCAAACCTCCCAACTTCAGGAGCAATGCTCAAGTCTCCAAAGAAGGAAGTCAACAACAACCAGCCACAGTCATTCGATGTAGCTGATGTTCAGGACGATGACACTTACGAGTACAAGTGGCAGACTGCAAACCTCGAGATGGATGCAGGAACCTACACTATCTACGCAGTAAGTGCACCAAACGACAAGGATCACCTGAATGATGCACAGTATGACACTGTCTCACTCGTGATCAAGAAGCCGTACATCCAGGCAACTGCATCCGGCTCAGTCGTTGCAAAGGGTGACAAGCTCTACGTCAGAGGTACCGCAGAAGGCGACCCATCACTGGGTGTTGCACTGTGGATTCTTGGAAAGAACAAGGTTATCTACGCAACCGAGTCCGTGAATGATGACATGTCATTCGAGTACGAAGTTACCAAGGAAACCACCAAGAGCCTCTACGCAGGTCAGTACTTCGTCGTTGTCCAGCACCCAATGTACAACAACGAGTTTGACATCTACCCGGACAACCCACTAAGCCCACAGAACGTCCTTGGTTCATACCCAACCCGTGGATCACAGCTCTTCAAGATCGGCGGTCAGGGTGCACTTCAGGGCACTGATGCAGCAGAGGCACTTA
>NZ_JAJRBM010000156.1 GCF_028679455.1 Methanospirillum sp.
ATCTTCTGGTCTGTTACACTGACGGAGTGACTGAAGCAACACGATCAGATGGAGTGATGTTTGGAAAATCAAGACTTCGTGATGCGATAATAAAATTCAGTCCGTGCCATGCAGAAGAGATTGCATCATCACTGCTTTCTGATATTGCCCGGTTTGTTGGAGAGTCTCCTCAATATGATGATATCACTCTGTTACTTATTAAAAAGACACGATGAGCCTCTGATAGGAATTTCTAATTCAGATCATCAGAACATAGTACTTCCAGGCAGAGCGGTGTAGGAATATTCTGAAGGCTGTTGCAAGAAATACTGAATGGTTTCTCTTTACAAGAAGATAATGCGCATATTACCGATAGTGCCAGTATACCTGTCGTAAATCTGATTCGGAATTATTATATCCATTGAACAGCGTTTCTCCATATTCAATATGAAAATGTGGTTGTGATCCTGTATATGAAAAAGAACATACGAGAAATGCAGCATCTTACTGGGGCAGATGTCGAACATAGAGAGTTTGATAAGGTAATCCTCCCTCTCGGCTCACTTGAATGTCATGGTCCTCACCTGCCATTTGGTACTGATACCTTTACAGCCTATCTCCTTTCGCTTGAGATTGCTGAGCATGTTCCCGGCACAATTGTGCTTCCCCCTGTTAATTATGGTGTCAGCGAGCATTACCGGGATTTCTCTTTTACGGTTTCACTGCGTCCCGGGACTGAAACCACCCTTATTGAGGATATTCTTGAATCAATTTACCGGGAGGGAATACGGAAATGCTTCATATTTAATGGTCATGATGGAAACATCTCCTCAATCGAGATAGCTTCACGCAACGTGAAAGTACTTCATCCGGATCTTATGATCGTTTCACTGGATGCATGGTGGCAGACGTTAATTCCATTGCTCCCGTCTGATTTTTTTGAAGTATGGCAGGGACTTGGTCACGGAGGTGAGGGGGAAATGTCTATCTCACTTGCTCTGTTCCCAGAACTATGCAGACCAGATGTTGCGGTGGGTGTTGTTCCGAATCTTCCTCCGCAATTAGATGTGAAGTGGTTGTTTACTGAATTGACCAATTGTGGTGCAACTGGTGATCCAACAAAAGGGACAACTGAAAAAGGGCGATACATGAAGCAGGTTCTTGTTGACACGATAGTTTCAGGATTGATCTCCCTCGATGCATGCGGATGGGATTACCGGTCACCGGTACAAGAAACCGGGGAGAAATCCCTGTAATCAGGTATTGTGGCACGGTCAACATAGATTATATCCGCTACTTATTCCCAAAATACAGAGAATTTATTGAGAGACAAACGATTTGTTGCCATGCATCGGGGAGGCACTCTCTCGCAAGAAAACCACAGAAAACTCATGAAATGGGCCATCACCTGCTATGAACATGTTTTGCCGTATTATGACGGGAAACTGGATCAAATTTTCCTGGAAGCCATGAGTTGTGCCAGCGAATGGTCACGGGGTACCTGCTCAACAGGAGATCTGATAATAGCATCACGGAAAGCCCATGCTTTTGCAAGGACGATACCGGATCCTGTTGCCAGAGCAATTGCCCGATCCATCGGGCAGGGAGTTGCAACAGGCCACATGGTGGACCATTGCATCGGAGCGGCTCTGTATGCTCAAAAGGCTGTTCTTCTGGCAGAAAATTCGGTATCAGATGAGAAGTCATGGCAGATCGAGAGATTGTGTTGCGAACTTCCGGATGATATCATAAAACTTGTACTCCACACCATGCAGGTGAAAGGAAAAGTCCTCGGATTACAGGATGATACAGAGAGGAAAGGGTAGAAACACACAACGCTGACTTCTTCCTCGACCAATTATTCAGCATATTCCAGACCTGCCTGACCACAGCCACAAATGTCCCCACGTCCTGAATGGTCAGCACAAACCCGTTTCCTGAATTTGATACCCTCGCCCTCCCTTCAGGCACGATCTCCCTAGCCTCCTTACCCCTGAACATCGGTGAGATTATAACCCCTCCCGCAGAATCCTGGACCTGCACGAATCACTGACCGAACTCTGTGACCCTGGATCATGCCACGTTGCTTTGAACGTACCACAAGACTTGGCATCGCTTGAGATCGATATACACCCCCGTCATTGACCCTGCATCTATCACTCCGTGAAGAGGCCTGACTGATGCACCTTCAGCCTTGCGTTCAACCTCATTGTCCTGCAGATCTTCTGGTTTTTCCGGGGATGAGCGGCTAACCGCTCTCTGGTCATCCGTTCCTGGTAATGCACCCATTGCGTACCACAACAGTCACACGGACCGGTACCAAACCCCCCGACCGATCTCACAGAAATCAGACGTTCTCACCTTCCAGGAGCCTGATGATTCATTGCAGGGAGTTGCGGAATTTTCTATGAATCCGTGCTCAATATGAGGAGTTGCGGACTCATTGCGGATTTCCGGGCAATGAGGATCAGCCTCATTTTTACAATCTGGAAGTGGTATGTCCCCTGATTGAGGTTCATGATCACTTGTTGCGGAATTGCAACTGTCAGATGAACAGGCACGAACATGCTCATGATCGTCTTTTTTGCCTTCTGTATTTTCACTTATTCCGCAATAAGTACATAAAATAATATTATTATTGTTTAATTCCTGATCTGACCCGCAATTTGTGCCTGAATTCGTTGCGGAATTTTCCGCAGTATGTCCGCAACATTCCGCAGTTCCGCAATGACTCTGATCAGAACCATGCTCCTTCTCATCATGATCCCCGGGATCGTGGTTATCATTATGTGACGAGTGGTCATCTCTGTCAAGCCAGCACCCCCATCATATTTCCAGGCTTCTTAAATACGGGTATCCCAGGAATAGGCCTTTGCTCTCCGGTGAGCAGAGGTCTTTCCGCTCTCATCCACGACAAACGTCCGGTGACAGACTGATACAACATCTTGTAGATCACAGCAAACGACCAGTCGGTGATATGGTACGGCTCATGGTTTCTCCGGTTCAATACTAAAGAGAACCTGATCCACTATGCAAACGGATCATCACCTAGGCAAGAGAGATTTCCCCGGATTCCCGATGCAGTGCGTAACTTTTCTCAACGAGATCCTCATGGAAATCGGTTGAGAACATAACTAAAACTGATCTTTAAAAAAGATAAGGCTTTAGGAAACGATTGCCAAGAGCCGCTGGAGGGCATCTAGACAATAAGTATAAAGCCCAATACAATTTATTTATATATATGAATAATCCAAATGATCGATTTCATCGTTCAGAATCAGAATATAGGGCGCAATGCGAAAACACGATAAAAAAACATTTAGAACTAGGAACTATCAATGTCGACGATGCACATCTCATTGAATCTTGGGTTTCAGAAGTTCGAGCTACAAATGGAATAAGTAATATCAGAGCCGCAAAATTAACAAGTCTTATAACCGGGGCGAGGAGATGGATCGATGTTCCCTATGATAAAATGTGTACGGGTGATTTATTCAGGGCAATTGACAAGATTAACAGTGAACTAAATCTAAAGCAAAATACGAAAGCCGATATTTCCAGGACATTAAAACGATTTGTGTTATGGTTAATTGAAGGAGGTTATGCTGCATCAGGATTACAAATAGAGAAAGTAAGAAAAGTGAAGCCTCTCACATATCAAGCAACCAAGGATGAATCAGTACTATTCACACCTACAGAGATTCGCGCATTCATAGAAGGTGCAAAAAGTCCTCGAGATAAAGCGATAATTGCATCATGCTATGAAGGAGGGCTTCGAATAGGAGAGATAGGGAATATGCGATGGAAAGACCTCCAGATGACTGATGAATGGAATATTTCACTTAAAGTAAATTTCAAAACCGGAAAATCAAGACATATTCCTTTGGTCTTCGCGATGCCATATCTCAAAGAGTGGATGAATCAATGCCAAACTTGGAATCAGGATGACTTTGTTTTTACCACTCGAACAGGTGATCCTCTTCAGTATGGCGGGGTCGTGAAAATGATGAGAAGATCTCTCGAAGAAGCTGGAATAAAGAAGCATTTTACTCCACATATGCTTCGGCATTCAAGGATCACTCATTTAATCGCTGA
>NZ_JAJRBM010000157.1 GCF_028679455.1 Methanospirillum sp.
CAGATCCTTACTGAATACCGGCTCTACCATAATCTCATTCAGGTGAGGGTCTGCAAGTCAAAAAGCGGTCGTTTCCTCTATCAGATCGGTACAATCCCTCTCAGCACCGAAGAAAAACTCGTTCTCGTGGGAGCAAAAAAGGAGGATGAAAAACGAAGCGGACTTAAATCTAACGGCGGGAGGGCAGTCCGTCTCTCATCTGATGAATTTTCCAGATATCTGGCTGATACCTACCCCCTGATTCCTGATGAACGACACCACCTCCTCTATATTGCATTATCATTTTCTCTGGATCCGGTAAGATGGATACGTCTCCTCATATCTGATCGCCAGGTAACCAGATTCAGATGCACCCATCCGGATGGATATATTACGGTCTGGCATACAGAGACTACCCGGGAAGTAATCGGATGCCTGAAACCAAAACGTGCAGACCTTAACCGGTTAGCAGACTTCTTAATCAGATCTTCAGGGAAGGATATTAATCCTGACGATACCGGGATTAATTTGGCATTCAAGACCGGTGAGACAGTAATTCTCAACCGGATAATGGATGATGAAGGGCATTATTATCGAATTGATTTCAGAAAGACAAAAGCCGTTTCAGATACCCGGAATTCAATGCCAGGTACAAAGGCTGCCCGGGTCAGGGTTTCGGGTCAGGTACAAAAAACATTAGTGCCAGATCCAAGGATCGATGAACTGATCTCAACGATATTCCTGCGCGAAGGAATATCCGAAAAGGGTCACCCTGAATCAACCGGTGCTACCAACCAGGATCCTGCTTCTGATTCTCCCAAGGGCCTTTCTCATTTTGTTGCTTCGATTAAGGCAGGATTTCAGACAATCAACTCGCTCGGTTCACGAAGGAAAGATCCTGAACCTGAAGAACCTCCGGTTCCTGAAACACCCCAGGTTCCCAATATCCTGAACATTCAAACAGGAGAAGGATGTACCGCTGAAGAGGCATACTGGCTCTATCAGCCCCATTCCTACGTTGCGATTACCCTGGATACTGACAAGGAACGGGTATACCGGGTCATCGAACCTGAACTCTCACCGCGTGAACGGATTATCCTGGAAGAAACTCACGAAACGCTTCGTGATGTCCTGGTATATGATAAACCGGTGACCAAGGGAGAACTCTTTCTCGACTATGAGGAAGTAGCCAAAGTGGTCAGAACCTATGATCCAAAGATCAGTGATGACCGCCTCTCGGTGCTTTACTATTACCTTCGGAGGAATCTGAACGGATACGGGAAGATCGACCCGCTGATGTATGATGAACTGCTGGAAGATATCTCCTGTAACGGACATGATCTCCCGGTGTATGTACACCACCGGTATTATGGAAGCATTCCGACCTCTATCAGGTTTGAATCTGAAGAACTGAACCGATTTGTACTTAAACTCTCACAGAAAGCAGACAAACAGGTATCCCTGACCTCACCGTTGCTTGATGCTTCCCTTCCCAATGGTTCGAGAGCTCAGATCACCTATTCTGACGTGGTGTCTACCAAAGGAAGTTCGTTCACCATCAGGAAGTTCCGTTCTGATCCGATGACCCCGGCGACTCTGCTCTCTTTCGGGACATACAGCGATGAACTTCTGGCATTCATCTGGCTGGCACTTGAGAACCGGCAAAGTATGATCGTGGTAGGAGGAACAGCCAGCGGAAAGACCTCAGCGATGAATGCATTCTCTTTCTTTATTCCCCATAATTCCAAGATCGTCTCACTGGAAGACACCAGAGAGATCCAGATCCCCCAGAAGAACTGGCTGCCGGTACAGACCAGGACCGCTAACACCTTTAATGATCGGGGGAGTGTGGATCTCTTTGATCTGCTCAAGGCATCGCTCCGACAGCGGCCTGAATACATCATCGTCGGAGAAGTACGTGGGAGTGAAGCTCAAACACTGTTTCAGGCGATGAACAGTGGCCATACTACCGTCTCCACGTTGCATGCCGGAAATATCGAAGAAGCACTCAATCGTCTTACGAACGAGCCGATTAATGTGCCTCCTGCAATGTTTGGTGCTCTGAATCTGATGGTTATCCAGACGTTCCATTACCGGGATGGCCGGATGATCCGTCGATGTGATGCAATTCATGAGATCGTACTTGGAGAAGGCGATAAGGTAAAATGGAACACACTTTTTGAATACGAACCCCAGGATGATTCGTTTAAACGGGTTTATAAGAAATCCAAAACGTTGCAGACGATTCAGTACATGCATAACTGGAGTGATGATGAGATCAGGTATCATCTGGATATAAGGGCAGCATTCCTCGCACGGCTAAAAAATCAGCATAGTACCAACCCAGAAGTGTTGATTCAGATGATTACCGATCTACGGAGAATGGCATGATTATCATCACTCCCCGCCAGGTGGAAGCCTGGATGAAAGGAACCACCCTTCGGAAATCAATCCGGGCATCCCATCTCCCGTACTCGCAGTACTCGTATTTCATGATGATGCTGAAATACTGCATTCTTTCAACAGGTGTGTTTATTGCTATCGCAGCATTTCTGCTCTTCACCAACTTTCAACTGATGCCTGATAAACCTGATAATATTCTCAATAATAATATCTTGCTCATCATCATTCTGTTCATCTTTCTGGTGCCAGGGGTCTTCATCGGTATCTTTACCTATCCGGGAACTGTTGCAGCAGGTCGTAAATCATCGATCGACCTCGATCTTCCGTATGCAATTACGTATATGCAGGCACTCTCCATGACCATGACCCTGTATAATGTCCTCAGGAAGATCTACGAGGCCGATGACCTTTTCGGGGAGGTGGGGAAAGAGTTCGGGCTGATTGTGCGGGATGTCGAGGTATTTGGAGACGATCTATACACTGCTATCAGAAATCTGCAGGCAGTAACCCCGTCAAAGAACCTTGAAGAGTTTCTCAATGATCTGCTGCTCCTCTCAAACAGCGGTGGGGATGTAACCAATTTCCTCTCGTCCAGGTCTGCATATTTCAGAGAGTCAGCTGCCCGAGAACTTGAGAACATTCTGAAGACTATTGAGATCATGGCTGAGGTGTATGTGACTGCGTTTGTTGCCGGTCCGATCACCATGATCATCATCATCGTGGCACAGAACCTGGGTGGAAAATCAGATCTTGCAGGATATATGCCGATTATCATCCTCGGACTTGCCCTGGGGTCGATGGGAATGATTTACATCCTGTACCTGATGCTTCCTACCATCAAGATGGATATCACCCGGAAACCAATCGAAGATACTGAGTTTGGTGATATTTCCATCGAAGATGTGGACTTCTCCAAAGTAGACAAGAATTTTCTAAAAAAGATTGAAGCAAAACGGAAACGTTTCAAACTTGAAAATCTCCTGAAAAATCCGGCACGAGCGTATATCTCCAATTATGATTACAGTATCGTGCTCGGAGTGGTATGTGCAGGAATTGTCTCTGCATTATACTATTTCGGGCAGCTTGATTTGTGGATTCCCGGGATGTGTCTTGAAGCCTTCATCAGTCTGCTCATTATTGCTGCCCTTGCTCCGGGTTCCCTTGCATATGAAGGCAGAAGTTGGTTTGTCAATAACGTGGAGAGCCATACTCCGGAGTTTCTTCGCCAGCTCGTGGACATGAAAGATGTCGGAGTAACCCTCCAGAGTGCAATCGGGATGATCTCAAATTCCAAACTCGGGGTACTTTCTCAGGAGCTGGTAATGACTTCGGAGGATATCAGGAGGGGATCAACCACTATTAACGCACTGGTCAGGATGGAGGACCGTATCGGTCTGGTCTCGGTAAAACGTGCAATGTCACTCCTCGTAAAAGCAAGTGAGGTGACCGACTACATCAAGGATGTTCTGATTATCGCGATCAATGACTTTGAACATTATCTGAAACTGAAGAAAGACCGGTTCAATATTGCGATCACCTATGTCATGATCGTCTATCTCGCAGTGGGAATTTACATGTATACTGCGTATTCCCTCAATGTATCGTTCATTTCTTCATTCAGCAGTTTTAATATCACATTTGATACTGCCGGAAACCTGACCGACATGTTCAGAATAGGCCTCGTACTCGGGTTTTTCTCCGGACTCATGGCTGGCCAGTTATCAGCAAATAGTATACTTGCAGGACTGAAACATGCAATATTGCTCGTGCTTGGATGCTTTGTCCTCTTTATGTATATTATTCCGTATCAGATGGATCTGCTTCATACGGCAGCTGCCGCTGCTGCTGCAAATGCAACGGCAGGTGCATGATGGTACAAAAAGAATCTGCGGTATCGGCAGTGATTGGTGAGGTCCTGATGATTGCACTGGTCTTGATTCTGGTCCCGATAGTGACCATAAGCCTCCTGAATCAGTTACCAGAGGACCGTGTTCCAACCGTGACTATCAAGATGGGATCGTTGAGCCAGTCCGGAGAACTCCATCTTTATCACAAAGGTGGCGATTGGATCAAAAGAGAGCAGATCCTGATTACCTGTAACGGGGTCGAGAATAGATCATGGGAGTCAGGATTTACGAATCTGACGTTTGACCTTGGAGATAATCTCACCCTTTCGGGAATATCTCAGGATACAAGAATCACTTTTGTCGCAAGAAATGCGGTGATATTCAGTGGGGTAGCCAGATCATGAGGGATGATGCGGTCTCTCCGATAGTAGCTTTTATGCTCCTGCTCATGATCGTTGTCTCGGTAATCTCAGTGCTGAATGCATATTATATCCCATCCCTAAAACAGCAGTCAGAGATTCAACATTTGCACGCAGTAGAAGAAAGTTTCACGAAGTTATCTGCCGATATTCTCCAGGTATTGACATTCAGACAGAATATCTCCATGAAAGAGCCGGTGCAACTTGGAGGTGGTGAAGCAATGTTCTCTTCGATCAAGTCATCCGGGTATCTCGAAGTGAATACCAGTCTTCAGGAGGTTCCACTGTCCAGTGTCTTGGTCATGGTAGATTCAACGCAGGCCATGAAGTGTGATATTAACCGCTCACAGATATTGTATCATCCGGTTGGAAATTTCTGGGTTGGACAGGGTTACGTCTGGGAAGACGGGGTACTTACCGTTTCCAAAGGTAATCGTAAGACATTTCTCCAATATGGAGATGATGCGGATACTAAAAGTGCATCAGAGAGAAATGACTACTACGAGATGCTAGCACCACGAATTGACATTAAAGAGCATGATAATAACATCACGAATATTACCATCGACCTCATAAATCTGGAGAATGCTCCTTCCTATAGAGCAGTAAATGGCAATGGAGGGGGATTGGTTGAGATTGAACTCAATCAATCGAAAACATGTGAAGGGTTGTTAAACAACACTACAATCCTGACATTTCAGAGTGATACACGAACCCAGGATATTATCGGAGTGAATTCTACGATTTATAACAAATTTACAGATTATTCCAGATTTAATATGGCCTTAACCGGTACTAGTGATAATTACACCCTGGCATTACCTTCGAGTGCTCACGGGATTATTCCAGATTCAAAATTTGCTAAATTTCAGATTACCATGTGGAACCTTTCATTCCGAGTCCATTAATTCAGATTCCCTTTCCCTTAACATATAACCAATTCAACATTCATCAATCGTTTTGGTATTATCAAATGCACAAACGTAAGATTTCATAATATTGAAATAGTTGATAAACATACTAACTGCATGCGATGGTGTCAACCAGAGAGAAGAAGCATCTGGTCTACCCTTACAATATCCAGAACATGTTAGATGATCCAATCCATTACCGATAGACACCATTTGGGCGAACACTCGTACATTGTCCAGACACCATCGCTTTCTACTTCTTCTCCCAGTATGCTGATGATCTCCTGTTCACGTAATAAAATGTCAGGAGATGATGATCAGCGCCAAGGTAAAATGACAATGATCAGAAAACCTTGTCTGAAACCATCCCCGGGTCTGTGAGAATAGAGGGGAAGAGTTGCAGATCTTCACTGTTTCCTATCAGAACTGATAATTCTTGGTCAGATGGGCGGACAGATCGTAATCATTTCACGAGCGATACCCCACAAACACGGCTGCAATCTCATTTTTGTATGGCATTAAGACCCGGGGAAAACCAGCATCTTTTATTTTGTTATAAAACCCGGGGACAGTCTCCATATCAGGAAAGTTCTCGTTTCGCGAATGAATCATCTTGTCTGACTCTTCTGTGGTCATCCCCGCTTGACTCATCCAACTGACCCAGCGATCCTGATATATCGCTTCAACTTCCAAAGAATCCGGCCTGATAATATCCCCGCAGATGAATTTTCCATTCGGAGATAATGCCTCATATATCCGTTTCAGGAGAACAAGCCTGTCTTTTTCCGGAATATGATGGAGGCAGAGTGTTGTCATGATGACATCATACTTGGTAGCCGGCCAGGGATCTCTGATGTCCTGCTCGATTATCGCGACAGCATTCAGTTCAGGTTTCTGACTGGCACACCGGATCATATCAGGCGAATGATCGATACAGGTGATGAGTGCCTGGGGATTAGCCGCACAAATTTTAGACGTCGCATATCCGGTACCAGAGCCTAATTCAAGAATGGAAATCGGACCCTCCGGGATGAATGAAATACAACTGTCGAAAAAGCGATCACTCATCGGAAGAATTGCATCGATCCGGTTATCGTATGCTAATACCATGGAGAGATAATGTTCATGATCAGAACTTGCTGATTTGTTGTACATAACATCACGTTTCATAATTGAAGTCACGATCGAGAAAATGAAGCACGCAAATTCATATGAATATTACTTTAGTATTATTAAGATGAATATTTATTACAATGAAATGGCATGAGCACTGTCACTATATGGAGCTCCCGCGTGATTATTCAGCCACGGATCTTGCACGATTTCACGGCCATCTGGGTCCGTTTATTGTTTTAGGCTACCGGATGGGCAGGCGTGCTCTGAAAGAACTTGGTGGCGATCCATTCTCACTTAACGCACAGGTGTACTGCACCGGTGTCACCCCCCAGTCATGTCTGGCTGACGGGGTACAACTGGGAAGCGGATGCACGCTTGGAAAGGGCAATATCGAAATTATCAGATCTGACACCATCGTCTGCCTTTTTTCAGCAGGTGAGAAAAAAGTCAAATTCACTCCGCTCCCCCTCAAAACGCTGGATCAGCAGGATCCTGAGTATGAACTCACCATCGAACGGTATGCCGAATCGCTCTATCATCTTCCTGATGAGGAACTCTTTAAGGTTGAGATCTCGTGACCGTTCAGGAGAGCTGCTCACTCATCGATCTCAAGGATGTCTGGACTACCTATGAAGGTGCCAGTTGCCCGGTCATTAAAGGAGTATCTTTTACGATCAAAGCCGGAGAATTTGTAGTCATCGGTGGGCCAAACGGGGCAGGGAAAACCACCCTTCTTGAGGCGATAACCGGACTTCTTCCGCTCGTCCGGGGAACGGTGACGGTCTGTGGGAAGGGAGTACCACACGAGGGAACCACGGTCAGGTGCAATGTGGGATATGTCATCCAGAACTTTGATTTTCACCCGTTCACCCCGTACACGGTAGAAGAAGTTGTCAGAATGGGAAGATATGGTCGCATTGGGTGGTTTAAAAGAGAATCAAAAGAAGATTTCGAAGTTGCACAGGATGCAATGAGAAAACTTGGAATTGAGCACCTCAAAGATGAATTGATCGGAAAACTATCAGGCGGACAACAGCAAAAAGTCCTTATTGCCCATAATCTGGCGAAAAAACCATCAATTCTCCTTCTCGATGAACCATTCAGTAACCTGGATCTCATCACCCGTGATGAGGTCTCTTCCCTCCTCTGTCAGGTCTGTGATTCAGGAGTCCCGGTACTGATGGTCTCCCATGCCTTTGACAGTCTTCCTGATCGCGACATCAGGGTTCTTGTAATGCAGGGAGGACATATGGTTCTGGATAGCCACTCTGCAGCCGGGAATGTCGCTGATCTGATTCGTTCTGTTCCGGTGGCCGGGTAATGCTTGAGTTCCTGATCCCGAATAACGTCCTGTGTCATGCGGTTGAGGCAATGTTTTTTGCTTCAATCGGATGTGCAATTTTGAGTGTCCTCATTACTCAGATGAACATCGCATCCATCGGTTTTACGATGTCTCATGCAGCATTTGCCGGAGGAGCTGCCGGAGTCTTCTTCGGACTTCCGATGATGATATCTGCCACTGCACTCAGTGTGCTGACTGCTCTGGTGATGGGGCCGCTCAGTTACCGGACCCGGATGCACACTGATACCACGCTCGGGGTGCTCTTTGGAACCATGATGGCACTGGCCATATTTTTTATTGCACTGATGCAGTCAACAGGACGTGGCTTTGATGCCAGTGCCCTTTTGTATGGAAATGTGGTCTCATTATACCGGGAGGAGATCTATGCTCTGGCCCTCATCATGTTGGTGATCATTCTGCTGATAACGCTCTTCAGCAAAGAGATCACTGCAATCACGTTTCACCGGAAGATGGCTGAGATCAGTGGGATCCGTGTTCAGCCGGTATATTATCTGTTACTGCTCCTCATCGCGATTATGGTGGCCCTCTGCCTTCCGATCGTCGGCGGGTTGCTCCTGTATGTATGGCTGGTTACCCCTGCAGCCATCGCCTACCAGTTTTGCGCAACGATTCGGCAGATGTTTATCGCTGCTCCGATTGTCGCGGCATGCACCAGTGTCATCGGTGCTTTTGTGGGGATCACATACTCACTCCCGGTTGGCCCACTCACTGCAGTGCTCTTCTCGGGAGTGTTTGTGAGTGCCGTCGCATTGTCTCCAAAAAGAAGAGTGAAGAATCAGACTTATTAATATCAATGAATGATACGTAATACTATGAGACAACTTCTCTACCTTTTTACCCTTTTCGCACTCCTGATGGGAATTCCCGCAGTCAGTGCGTTGGATGTGGTTACCACAACGAGCGTCCTCTGGGATCCGGTCAGTCAGATCGGAGGGGATGCAGTGAATGTAGTATATATCGCAGATCCTACCGTCTGCCCTCATTTACAAGGGGACATTCTGCCTGGACTTCTCCAGAAGAATGCAGATGCACTGAAGTCACCTGATCTCTTCCTTGCACATAACAGTAGTATGGATACGGCTGCCATGGCTGCTATTGAGAAGTTCAGGGATTCTAACGGATATGGGAAGACAACCTGGAAGATCCTGAAACCCAATACCGAATGGAACACTCCGGAATCTGCAGAAGCACTTGCTGATACCGTACTGGGCTGGCTCAAGGCAGTTGATCCCAAGAACGCTGACACGTACACTGCAAATGCTGAGAAGTATAAGGCAGAGATAGCAAAAGCAGTGAACCTTACCGATGAGGAAAAGGTTCAGCTTGCATCTAAACATGCGATTGTGATGGCATGGCAGAAAGAGCCGG
>NZ_JAJRBM010000158.1 GCF_028679455.1 Methanospirillum sp.
ACCATGGTCTCCATGCAGACCGGTGACGCAACCTACATGGATGTAAATTCACCAAAAGGAATTTTAAGCGATCATTACACCGAGACATTTTCAAAAGAGACAGTAATCTTTCTTATAGAATCTGATGATTCGACAAGTCCTGAACTTCTGCAGTATCTTGATTCGCTACAAGAGCCACTCACAAAACTCCAGTATGTAAACTCGGTATCAAGTATAGTCGACGTAATAAAACCATTATCAAACGGGGGTATTCCTTCCTCCTCCGGAGAAATGGATGAGGTTTTGAATCAGATCCCTGAAAATGTAAAGAAAGGGTATATCCCTTCAGGGATGCTGAACATGGTGTCAATCATTCTTGAGACCGGGTTATCTGACGTTCAAAAGTCAACTGCCCTCTCTAACCTGGATTCGTTCGTCCAGAGCACAAACATTCCTCCCGGCGTGTCGATCAAGTTAACTGGGTCTGCCGCATTCCAGCAGGAAATGAAGGCTGAAATGGGTACATCAATGGGTGTCCTCATCATAGCCGCACTTGTGCTCATGGTCATCGTGATGGGGTTGTTGTTTGGGTATGTCAATCACCGGTTCCTCCCGGTTCTGATAGTTACAGCAGGTCTTATTTTCACGTTCGGGTTAATCGGTCTGTCAGGGCTTAAGATCAGTATGGCCGTCATCGCGGCGTTCCCGGTGATGATAGGGCTCGGGATAGATTATGCCATCCAGTTTCAGTCACGTCTTGAGGAAGAATCAAGAGATCATCCCCTGCCAGAGGCCATTCATACCACGATCACGAAGACTGGTCCTGCGGTGATGTATGCCATGTTTGCAACCTGTATGGGATTTGTGGCCATGTACATATCTCCGGTTCCTATGATGCAGGGGTTCGGGATGGTCAGTATCATCGGTGTGATAGTCTGTTACATCACATCACTCATTGGAATCCCCCTTATTGCGGTCCTCATAAATTATAAGGCAAAAGGGCATGGAGTTTCAAAACAAGCAGTACTTATTGATTCAGGTCTGTCAAAGGTTGCAGTATGGATTGCAAAACGACCGGTCCCTGTTCTTCTGATCGTACTCTTCGTTGCGTTCATCGGTATCCAGCTCGATACCCGTATCCCGGTAAACACGGATGAAAATTCGTATGTTCCTACGGATATGCCCTCGAAAACCACCCTCGATAAGGTGACCCGGACGATAGGCGCCACGAGTTCTGTACCTATCGTTATCCATGGTTCTGATGTGCTATCCCTTGATTCGGTAACCTGGATGAAGGATTTTTCTGATTTGGAGGTACGAACAAAGTCAAAAATTACCCGGGGAACAAGCATTGCTGATTATGTGATCACCTATAATCATGGAGTGATGCCACAGACTCAGAACGAACTTGATGAAGTGATGGCAAAGATTCCGGAGAGTATCAAAAAAACCTATGTATCTGGGAACAATGAAGCCGTTATCCAATTCAACACGGTTAAGTTAACCACTACAACGCAACTCGATCTGAAAGATGATATTGAGGGAGATCTGACATTTTATCCTCCTCCACCAGGGATAAAATCGGATGTTACCGGTAGTTTTGCAACGTTTGCCAACCTGGTGAATGACATAGTCGGGAGTAAAGACCTTATCACGTATTCCGGTTTCATACTGGTAATTCTTTTCCTTGCGGTGGTATACCGGAACATTAATGCTATCACCCCAATTGTTCCGATTGCCGCTGTAGTCGGATGGAATGCAGTGGCGATGTATGTCCTTGGTATTGATTACAATATCATGACTGCATGTCTCGGATCGATGACCATCGGTGTTGCTGCAGAGTACACCATTCTGGTAATGGAACGGTACATCGAGGAAAAAGAGACTACTCCTGATGTAATTGAAGCGCTGAAGAAGAGTGTGAGTAAGATAGGGTCTGCTATTATGGTTTCCGGATTTGCAACCTTTTTCGGATTCTCAGCGCTGATCCTCTCTACCTTTCCGATCACATCAAACTTCGGTCTTACGACCATAATTGCCGTGTTCTTTTCATTGATCGGAGCAATTGTGGTAATGCCTGCAATTCTCTCGTTCGTTGATAAAGTGATTCACGGTGTAGCAGAACTTGAAGAGGAGGTCTTGCATCATTCACACCCTCCTCCCCGATAATTTTCAGATTTTGTGTCCGCCAGTATCAGTCAGGCACTGATCTCAGGCAGTCACATATGATTCGCCTGGTTTCAATACCACAACCTTCAGATCCGTGGTTCGCTCGATTACTCGTTTGAACTCACCTGCATCCTGTGCTATCTTTGGTGAGGTATTGTAGTGAATCGGAATGACGACCGGTGCACCAACGAACTCAGCTGCCATCATTGCTTCACGGGGGCCCATGGTATATCGTCCCCCAATCGGAAGCAATGCAATATCCGGATTATAGATCTCACCGATCAGACGCATATCTCCAAAAAGCGCCGTGTCTCCTGCATGATATACCGTGACCCCGTCCAGGGTAATCAGATATCCGGCAGCAACTCCTCCGTAAACTCCTATCCCGGCATCCTCGATCCATGATGAATGGACTGCAGCAGTCATTGTGAAGGTAACCCCGTCCACCTGAATAGTCCCCCCGATATTCATCGGTTCAATCTCAAGGCCCTTCTCCTTCAGATAATATGCGAGGTCATTCATTGCTACCGTCTTCACACCCAATTCAAGGGTACTTCCGAGGTGGTCAGCATGGGCATGAGTCACCGCGACGATGTCGGGTTTACAGGGTATCGACAGTTCAGGAACAAAAGGATCAATGAGAACTATTCTGCTTCCTTCAAGAAGAATGCAGGAGTGCCCAAGCCACGTAAGTTTCATAAAAATTAGGTGATATCGATCAATTCTGCCTCGGTGATATCAATAGATTCACCAAATGCATCCTTGGTTGCGCTGGTGGTCATCTG
>NZ_JAJRBM010000159.1 GCF_028679455.1 Methanospirillum sp.
AAACAGGGTATTACGAGGCATACCTGGATTATTTCAGGACGGGAATGTGCTCCTGCCAAAATACAGATAGCGCTGCTCACGAGCGGAAACAGGGGCCCCCAATGCATTGGCTGACCATCCGGAAAGAAAGTCATCGGATCAAACCACTCAAACTGGGGAAAGTTTGCTATACTGAGTTCCACTCTCCGGAGCTGGTATGTGGGATCATCCATCTCGACATTTGATAAAACATCAGGATTTCCCAAAAAAACTGGGGTGATTCTAAGCAGAAATGAAAGAATGGTAATAAGGAATAATAATCCTGCAATGACTACTGCACCACGGTTTTTGAATTGATCACTATTCATCGTATTACCATTCTCACATTAATTAGAGGAGAGATAGAACTTCACTCCACTTAAAGCTAAAGTTACCTGGTTTATGTTGTCATGATGGTGTTACCAGCATATCTGGTTCGATGGTTTTTGTCATTCTGATACTATGACTTTTTACTGGAATTATTCCGGGGTCTGTCCGCATAGTCTGAAAAAGGAAAAAATTAATACAGAATCATAAAAGAATAGCGAAGTTACCGGTTATTTGGATCCATTACCTTCAGTGCCTTGATGATCGCCCATCTGCCCCGGCCGAGTTCTTCCATCAGCCGGGTTACGATCTCACCTTTTTTTAGGCCCTGACTTTTGAGTTCCCCGTACCGGTGTCGAAGATCCGATCGTGATTCAGCAGTCCACCGCTCTCTCTGCCGCTTTGGTGCTGAACACTCCGGAATCCGCTGCTCAATGAGGAGAAACCCAGGTTTCAGGTTCATGATCTCAGGTGCTCTCACCGAATAGATGGCTGAAGAAATCTCAAATCCGACAGCCTTCCTGTTCAACCCGATAGCTGCCCGTGCCGTGGAGCCCCCTCCAAGGAAGAGGTCACATACCAGATCTCCTTCATTGCTCGAGTACATGATCATCTTTGTCAGAAGCTGCACCGGGAGCTCATTCTTGTTCTTTACCTGACCGGGCTTGTACTCCCGATTAATGACCCAGACATCTTCGCGGTCCTGGTAGTTCAGTGATCCCGCTGCCCCATCCTTTTCACCGGTACCGAATCGTGACTCGAGGTGAAAGGTCCGTCGCCCCCCAGGTTTTTCGTAAAAAAGGATATGATAATGGGATGAGATGAACTTCCTGCTTGTCCAGACTCCGAAGTTGTACTTCCAGATAATATGGTTGATCTCAGTGAGCGAGGTCTGTCTGAGTGCATGAAGGATATGGTACAGGTTTGAGTATCCGGAGACGATGTAAATTAAGCCACCAGGTCGTAAAATTCGCTCTGCCTCCCTTATCCACTCTATCGAGAACTGACCATATTCCACTTCAGGAATCTCCACATACCCTTCCACCACGTGCTGCTCATCCCGGTTGTAGTGCTTATGGAGGGTATCACCCCTAATGCCATATGGTGGATCGGTGATGATGAGATCGATTGAGTTGCCTTCCAGATGTGTGCGGGCCCCGGTGATACAGGACTCGTTATAAAGTGTGCAGCCTGCCATGATATCTTTCAGTTATGATGGGAGTGCCTGATAGCACCTGTTTTTTCCTGATCCCTCTTGTAACCGGAGGATCGACTCCGCACCTGATACCCTTTCACCGGACAGGAAATGGGGAATGAAAAGGTTTCTTATCATAAAATTGCGGGAGACGCATTGATGAGAAGAAGCCCCTTAACAGCACATGTAAAACATACTAGACATGCAGATAAAAAACACTGCACCAATGGGCACTGCATTCCTGCAGAGCCTTCAGATTACTGCGTATACGATCCATCTCGTACTGCCGACCTTGATTCTCCTTGCAGGAGCGGTTGCATACCATGCCGGATGGATCGTCTAAACACCCTCCCCCTTTTTTCCGAAAAAATTATGTAGAAACCGGTTCCGTTGTCGGAACTGGTTCAGGCCCGGTATAGGTATCTGCCATCGGACCCACCTGGGGAGCAAGATACTCGGGAACCAGATGCAGACAGTCTTTGGGACAGTATTCAGCGCAAACACCACAGACGATACATCTCATCCGGTCGATATTCCAGGTCCGTTCTGTCTTGGTAACCGTGATTGCATCAGCAGGACAGTGCATACTACACAGACCACAGAAGATACACTTCTCAATCTCAATCGTCAGATGACCCCTGGTTAGGGGAGTCTTCTTTGCCGGAACTGCCGGATAACGTCTGGTATCAGGTCCCTTGACAAGGGATCTGATGATCATCCTGGTAATGGAAAAGACACCCATGTTACCGCTCCATACATCCAATACAGGGATCAATCGAGAGAACGATCACCGGTACATCTGCCATCTGGCATCCGGCAAGGGTTGTTACGAGGGCAGGGACATTTGCCATCGTTGGGGTTCTCACTCGATGCCTGAGCAGGTTCTTCTTCCCGCTACCCTTTATAAAGTGGATCACTTCACCACGGGGCTGCTCTACCCGTGAGAAGTACTCACCATCAGGGTTACCCTTCACTTTTACCTCGATCTCACCGTCAGGAATACTATCAATTGCCTGCCTGATTAGATCGATTGACGTGGACATCTCTTCTGCCCTGACAAGGCACCGTGCGTAACAGTCTCCTGCATCGCGGGTTACCGGCTTGAAATCAAGATGTTCATATGCCCCATATCCAAGCATCCGCATATCTTTCCTGACCCCTGAACCCCTGACCATCGGCCCGACTGCCCCGAGATCCCAGGCTGCATCTTTGGAGAGAACCCCGACTCCGACTGTTCTGCTCTTTACCGTCGGCTCATCAGCAAAGACCGCAACCAGATCATCGATCTCGGTCTGTAGCACGTCAAGCCCTTTCTTCATCTTCCCAAGCTGTGGTGCAGCGATGTCTTTCCTGACTCCACCAATCTTGCAACTGCCTTGGATGACCCGGCCTCCGGTCGTCTCTTCCAACACATCAAGAACGCTTTCGCGGATTCGCCATGCCTGCATGAACAGGTTCTCAAAACCCATACTGTCTGCAAAACAACCGAGCCAGAGGAGGTGACTGTGCAGACGTGAGTACTCAGACCAGATCACCCGGAGATACTGGGCGCGGTCCGGTACCTCAACCTCCATAAGTGCTTCGATACCCTGGCTGTACCCCACACTGTGGATAAAACTGCAGATCCCGCATATTCGCTCTGCAATGAAGATATAATCCTTGTAATCCCGTTTTTCAACAA
>NZ_JAJRBM010000160.1 GCF_028679455.1 Methanospirillum sp.
AACCACAGAGTTCACTATCCATGTAATCCATGCTCGCGAAAATCCGATATTTTGTTATAGACTCATATTTTTCATAAAAACCAACGATGAAGACTGAATTGATAATATCGGGAAATTTATTACAAAATCAAAAATAATGAATCTACACTTTTTATATATGTTACTACCGGGATTAGAAATCAATTGCCGGTTCGGTATATATAAGATGGATTGTATAACTAACGTTGAATCTTTTAGGATGGGATCTTATGAAATTTTTAGATGATATTCCAATCGGCAGGAAACTTATTGGTTCGTTTCTTGTTGTTGTCATCATTATGATTCTTGTCGGACTAACAGGGTACTCCGGCGTAACTACCACGAATAATTACCTTGATCAGATGTACGACAATCAACTCGTCCCTACTGATAAATTAGAGACGATGCAGGCTGAAATCTGGCACCTTCGGGGAAATCCTCCGGGAATCGTGCTCATCCCCGAAACCAGAGAAAGTTCCAGAGTTGAAAGTGCGGCCCTTATGAAGAGCATCGATGGCAATCTCTCCTCATTCGAGACGTTCATCGCAAATGAAGAAGAACGTGCAATATATAATGAAGCGATGACTGCCTGGACCAAGTACAAAACTGCATTTGCAGACTTTAATACCATCGTTGATTCTGGAGATACAAAGGCTGCTGTGGTAGCATTAACAACCGGAGACCTGGTTACCCAGAGAAAGGCATTCACCGAGGCTATCGGCAAACTTGTCGAAAAGAACCGTACTGATGCTGAGGCTCTGCGGACCGAAGGGGCAAAGACGGTTTCTAATGTTATCCTGATGCTTATCATCGCGATCCTGATCGGAGCCATCCTGGCTCTCTCAATGGGAACCCTCATCAGTAAAAGCATCACCGGCCCTCTTTCAAAAGGAGTATTTATGATGCAGGAGATGAGTCTCGGTCATCTGAGTAACAGACTTAGGATGGACCGTAAGGATGAGATCGGGACACTTGCTACTGCGATGGACAAGTTTTCAGATGATCTGCAGTTTGTTATCCTCGGGGGGATGAAACAGATAGCAGCCGGTGATATTTCACTCTCTGTACCTCCACGTGACGACAAGGATGAGATTGCACCTACATTCAACCAGTTGATCACCGCAATAAACGGCATTGTAGGAGAGGTTGGATCCCTCATAACCGAAGCAGAGAACGGAAATCTGAAGAAACGTGGAGATAGCACACAGTTTTCAGGAGCTTATCAGAACATCATCGCTGGTATCAACAATATGCTTGATGCGATCACCACACCGTTAAACGAAGCCCTGAGGGTCTCTGATCTCTATGCTCAGGCAAAATTCAGTGCACGATTTGATGAGAACGTCATGGTGAAAGGCGATCTTATCGCACTGAAAGACGGTCTGAACACCATAGGATATGAACTCTCTAAGGCAATCGAAGAGATATCCGAGCAGGTGGGAAACCTGACTGCCTCTTCAGAAGAAGCAGCTGCCAGTGTAGAAGAGATAACTGCAGGCTCTGCTTCAGTCGCCCAGAGTTCGTCAGTAGTAAGTTCAAACGCTGAAAGGAGTGTCAGTGCAGTTGAACTGGTACTGACCGCCATGGAAGAGTTGTCAACCTCGGTCACTGCGGTCGCTTCTAAGGTTGAATCGGTGAGCAGACTCACCCAGGAGGCAAATGATACCTCGTCCAGGGGTGTTAGCCAGGCTGCAGTGGCAGAGAGCGGAATCTCCGCTATCAATGGAGCGGTTAATGATGTCGGCTCGATTATATCAGAGATTCGTAATCAGATGAATGAGATTAACAAGATCGTCGTCATTATCAGTGACATCGCAGACCAGACAAACCTGCTGGCATTAAATGCGGCAATAGAAGCTGCACGGGCAGGAGCTGCAGGCATGGGATTCGCGGTTGTCGCAGATGAAGTAAAGACGCTTGCCCAGGAGTCGCAGGGATCTGCTGAGAATATCGCGAAGATTATCACATCTCTACAACATCAGTCAGAACGGGCGGCAACAGCGATGGATATGGCAACCAGTGAGGTTTCAAAAGGGTCGGTTGCGATCACTGATACCATCCAGTTCTTCCACACAATTGCAGAACAGGTTGAATCGATCTCTCATAATATGAGCGAGGTTGCAGGCCTGACAGAAGAAGAAGCTGCTGCAGTTGAGGAGATTACCGCAAGTGTTACCGAAGTGAAAAACCTGTCTACAGAAACTGCACATGAGGCAGTAGGTTCAGCTGCAGCAACTGAAGAGACAGCAGCAGCACTCAATCAGGTTTCTACGATCATCGGTGACCTCTCAGTTGTTGCAACCAGGATAAACAATTCGGTGGCTCGATTGAACGGATGAAAAAGTAACAAGGTTAAGGGAAACAACAGATGAATGGCTGCATAGCCCGTCATCTAGTATGGTAACCTAGAGGTTAACAGGGAAGGAAACCATTCTCTTGTCCCCTGTCATCCGAAGGCCCTCACCATAAGATCAGATTATTTTTCTTTTTTCAGCGTACAGAGCACAGAGAAGTTATCAACTTCATTCACAAGAAGGACAAGTTCCATCTCATCTGGTGACAGCAGATATCCGGTATCCATCCCGGTACCGAATTCTGTAATTTCCAAGGTCTTCATGTCATGAGCAATAACACCGGATAATAGATATTCTCGGGTCGGATCTAACCCTGAAACTATGAGCGTTCCATTAAAAATCCTGCCTTCCTGCTGCCCGATGGTGAGCACATAGCGATAATCACCCGCATGAAAATATCCGGATCCTGCGTGAAATCCTTCAGAAGTACCGGTCCAATTCCCAACAAGGTCAGGAAGAGAAGGCTCATCAGCCAGGACACCAGCGGGTCCGAATCCGATACTGATCAGAAGAACCAACAATGCCCATTTTCGTATCATAGCAGATCATAGACGATACCCTGACATAAACCTGGTGAGAATAATCACCCGGATGATAGTACGGGGAACGGTTAGCACTTGGGATGGACCCATAGTGGCTCATAAAACCTGCCAGAAAGGAAGCCAGAACCAATCCAAAGGAATCCTCATTCTATGAATAGGGGGAACTACCCTGTTTGGAAAATTGTATATGAGTATAGGAGATGGTAACTAACCGGGAAATATAAATCGAAGAGTTAAATTTTCTTTGAATATACGAATATTTTTCGAAATAGATACATGCCTAATTGTACCAAAAATATTAGTACTATTTATCTATCGAAAATATTTCTGCACATGTTTACTTAATTATTTGGGCATTGGCGCCATTATCCACTTTATTAATTAAACTGAAATAAATAGATCAATCAATGTAGACCCTTCCCTGGAATCCCGGGAAGAGTACATATGGTGATATCATGACCGGAAAAGCCCCAGCAATAATTACCTCAAAAGACCCCTCATCTCTTCAGACAATTATTGATTCAATCCCTGTTGCAACCCTCATAATCAGTCCAGAGGGACAGTTCATTGACTGTAATAAACCAACTCTTCAGATATTTGATGCAACAAGCCGGGAAGATATCATCGGAAAACCTCCAGGACTCCTCTCACCCGTAAAGCAGTTAAATGGTACTGATTCTGATGCTGAAAGCAGACGATTCATCCAAATAGCCAATGAAACAGGATCTGCTACGTTTTATTTTGATCATAAAACCCTAAAAGGAAGAATCTTTCAAGCTAAAGTAGCCCTTACTGAGATCCTTTATGAGGATAAACCATGCCTGATGACCACGATCACTGATATGACGGGACAGGTGAGAATTGAGGAGATTGAAACACTTATCAATCAGAATCCCCATGGTATCTACACTCTCAATCCTGATCTGACCATCGCTGACGTAAATCCTGCTTTTCTGAAGATGTCAGGATATAACCGGGAGGACTGGATCGGAAGGAATCTGACTGATTTTAAGGTCATCAAAAGGGAAGGTCCGTCAGTCAGCGATGCGGTAAAGACCAGAACAACTCAAACCGGAAAACTCACCGTTGAATTTCCCACTGGCATTAGAGATCTGGAATATTCTTATATCCCGGTTTTTGATGCTGAAGGCAAATTAATTCTCATCTATGATGTTTTTGCTGATCAAACCGAATTGAGTGAGAAGATAACTGAATCAAATTCACTAGTTGCAGAGAATCCGGCTTCCATCATCACCATGGAGCCATCCGGGAAAATTCTATCAACCAATCCTGCATTCCAGGTCTTATCAAAAATTTCAGCAGAAAAACTTCTCACTATGCAATTACAGGAGTTCAATATTCTTGAGCGCGACGGACTTCCGTTAAAGGATATCCTGAACTCAAAACAAACTGCGAGAGGAAGACTCGTGGTTGACTTTGGATGGGCAATAAAAACCCTGGATTTCACCTACATCCCGGTAGTAAATGCAAGCGGGATCGTAACCAGCCTTGTTGCGATGTATGTTGATGTCTCGGATCAGGTCGCGTACGTAGACGAAATCAAGACCTTCATCAGGGAGAATCCTCATGCAATCCTCACTATGACCCCCGATCTGCACATCACTGATGTCAATCCGGCATTTGTAAGGATTACCGGGTACACTCCAGATGAGTGTACGCGGTTAAAATTGTCTGATTTTAACGTCATCAAAAGAGAAGGGAAGACAACAAAAGACGCAATAAGTACCAAGAAACCAGCAGGTGGAGTAATAGTTGTGGAGTTTCCCGCAGGGATTCGACACCTCGATTATCTATACATACCCATCACCGACAAAAAAGGAGATGTTATCCGAATTCTTGAGATCTTTTCAGATATGACCAATCTGGTTGAGAAGATCACCGAGTCAAATTCGTTGGTTTCCGAAAATCCGGCTTCCATCATCACCATGGAATCATCCGGGAAAATTTTATCAACTAATCCAGCATTCCAGGCCTTATCAAAGATTTCAGCAGAAAAACTTCTTTCCATGAGAGTGCAGGATTTCAACATTTTGGAGCGTGACGGGCTTCCGTTGAAAGATATTCTGACATCCAAGCAAGCGGCAAAAGGGAGACTGGTTGTTGACTTCGGATGGGCCGTAAAAATCCTGGATTTCACCTATATCCCGGTACTGAATGCAAGCGGGATTGTAACCAGCCTGGTAGCGATGTACGTCGATGTCACGGATCAGGTTGCATATATTGAAGAGATCCAGGCTTTTATTCGCGAGAATCCTCATGCGATCCTCATGATGGACCCGGATATGAGCATTACTGACGTCAACCCGGCATTCTCCCATATCATGGGATACAGCCACGAAGAGATCATCAGGATGAAACTGTCCGATATCAAGGTTCTGGAGCGAGAGGGCAAGTCGTTCAGGGATGCGCTTGAGACAAAAAAGCCTGCGAAAGGAAGACTCGTGGTAAGCACCCCGGCTGGCATTCGTCACGCCGATGTGGTCTATATCCCCATCATGGACAAGAAAGGAACCGTAATCCGGTTCATTGAGATCTTCTCAGATATGACCGCCGTCAGATCGATGGTACAATACCTGGAACAGTCAGTAGAAGGTGTGCAGGATAACATCAGTGCCCTTGCAAAGGGTGATACGAATTTTACGGTTAAGATCCTTGATGCAGATGAACATTCTGCATCTGCACGTGAGCAGTTTGTAAAGATCGGAGATGCTGTCGATACCGCCCGTCAGGCAATCACTCAGCTCGTAGAGGATTCAAATGATATCGCCACCGCAGCGATAGCCGGGAATATGAAATTCAGATCAGATGCTTCTGTTCACGAAGGAGATTATCGGAAGATCATTGAAGGGATGAATAGTACCTTAGATTCAATAAAAATACCCGTTCGTGAAGCAATGAACATTGCACATGAGTATGCAAAATATAATTTTGTTGTCAGATTTGATCCAACACTCGATATCAAAGGCGACTGGGTTCCCTTTAAAGAAGCATTGAACGGTATCGGGATCCAGGTATCTGATGCAATCGCCTTGATCAATAAAAATGTCCATGATCTGGCAGCAAGTGCAGAAGAGGCAACGGCAAGTGTTGAAGAAGTTCTGGCGGGAGCTCAGCAGATCGCCATCAATACAGGTAAAGTGAGCCAGAATTCGGAGCAGGGAGGAGACGGTATCTCACAGGTTCTCAGGGCAATGGAGGATCTGAATGTAACCGTCGGAGCTGTCTCCCAGAAAGCTGAATCTGTCTCGGTCGCTTCTGATGAGGCCAACACACTCGCAAAAGGTGGAATCGATCTCGCCAGGGAGTCTGAAAAGGCAATGGGTGAGATCACGGTATCTGCTAATGAAGTTGGTATAATAGTCACCGGGATCAATGCACAGATGGATGAGATAGGAAAGATCGTCAGGTTGATATCAGACATCGCAAACCAGACCAATTTACTTGCTCTGAATGCCGCCATCGAAGCTGCCCGGGCAGGAGAAGCAGGGAGAGGATTTGCCGTGGTAGCTGCAGAAGTGAAGTCTCTCGCCCAGGACTCACGCAAATCTGCAGAAGATATCGCTGATATGATAGCAGCCCTCCAGACAAAAGCTAAACAGGCAACCGAGGCGATGGGGAAATCAACCAGTGCTGTGCAAGAAGGAAGTTCAGCATTGGAACAGACGCTGACCGCGTTTAGTCAGATCGCAGAGACGATTGAACATATCAACCGGAATACGGTGGAAGTTGCATCAGCCTCTGAAGAACAGGCTGCATCAGTCGAGGAAGTGACTGCCAGTATTCAGGAGGTCTCAATTCTCGTCCAGAATACCTCACATGAAGCAGGAGATGCAGCTGCGGCAACACAGGAGGCGAGTGCTTCTATTGATGAAATCGGGAGAATTATGACCGGGGTTGTCGGGATTGTCGAGAACATAACAGGTGAGATGGCAAAGTTCAAGGTAGTCTGATAACATGGGAGAAGCAGTACCAGCTTCCAGACCGACAACCCGGGTAGCATATCAGGGTGCTGATGAGGTTGTTCAGGTCGTCGTCTTTCTCCTCAACAAGGAGAAATTCGCTATTAACCTCTTTGATGTAAAAGAGATCGTAGAGTATACCAAAATTACTCCGGTCCCCGGTAGTGACCGATATATCAAAGGGATCATCGATCTCCGGGGAGAGATTACAACAATAATCGATCTCAAAGAGAAGATGAGGATTACATCAGGATCAACTCAGCACAACCAATCACGAATTATCGTAATTGACAATTCAGTCACCAAAAGCAAAACCGGAATTCTGGTAGATGATGTTACAACGGTCCTCTCGACAACTCAGTCACAGATCGATTACGACACCTGTGGAGGGAGTCATTCATCCCATATTCTAGGCATAATCAGGCAGAAACAGGGAGATCAGGACTCTGAAAAGGCTGACCTTATCATCTGGATCGATTTTGTTGGGATGCTTCAGGATATGGATCTGTAAATCCACTCATGCATCCTATTTTGTGAGAGGGTTTTACCACAACCCCATACTCGTTTTTGAGATTTTATTCCGCGATACGCTGGAAAATAAGATGAATGCTCTGCTTTTCGTACCCAGA
>NZ_JAJRBM010000161.1 GCF_028679455.1 Methanospirillum sp.
GAGAGGTGAATGTGTACCCGATAACCTTTTCCAGACCATGCTGATCAGGATATTCACTCATATTGTCTGGTCATCGGGTTGCAAGAAGGCTGTTGATACTCTGGGCAGCTTTCTTTGCTCCGCCCATTGCAAGGATTACAGTGGCTGCTCCGGTGGTGACATCACCGGCAGCAAAGATCTTCGGATGAGCGGTTCTGCCGTCACCATCAGCTACGACATTTCCTGCCCGTCCCCGCTCAAGGCCCTGAATCTCACGAACCAGTACCGGGTTCGGACCCTGGCCGATTGCCTGAATGACCACATCGCAGTCGATGGTAAAGGTGTCGCCATTGATGGGCACTGCAGAAGGTCTGCCACTTGCATCAAGTTCACACATCTTCATCCTGATGCACTCGATCCCGGTTACCACCTGTTCTCCCAGAATCCTGGTGGGGTTTGCACAGGTGATGAACTCGATCCCCTCTTCTTCTGCATGGTGTACCTCGGCAAGCCGTGCAGGGAGATCTTCAGCACGACGGCGATAGACTAGGGTCACTTTTGCACCCATACGTCGTGCTGTCCGGGCTGCATCCATTGCGACATTCCCTCCCCCGACTACAACAACCCTGCTGCTCTTGGCTATGGGGGTATCGTATTCAGGGAACCGGTCTGCATGCATCAGATTGACCCGGGTGAGAAACTCGTTTGCTGAGTAGACGCCGTTGAGGTGTTCACCGGAAATTCCCATGAAATAGGGCAGTCCTGCTCCGGTTCCGAGCAACACAGCATCATAGGAGAGGAGTTCATCGAGCGGGACGCTTCTCCCGACAAAGTGATTGAGTTTTACTTCAACACCAAGTGAGAGAACCTGATCGAGTTCTGCCTTCACGATGTCCTTTGGCAGTCTGAACGAAGGAATGCCATAGGTCAGAACTCCCCCGGGAAGGTGGAGTGACTCATACATGACAACCGAATGCCCTTCTTTTGCAAGTTCACCCGCTGCCGTAATCCCGGCAGGTCCTGAACCAACGACTGCAACTTTCTTCCCGGTTGCTGCTTTCTTTACCGGGGCTTTGATACCGGTCCGTCGTTCCTCGTCAGCAGCAAACCGTTCGAGCTGACCGATCCTGACCGGCTTCTCTTTCTTCCCAAGGATACAGAGCACTTCGCACTGAGTCTCCTGCGGACAGACTCTGCCGCAGATGGCCGGGAGCATGTTCTGGGTTTTGATGGAAAGAGCAGCCTCAGTAAATTTCCTTTCTGCAATCAGTCCAATAAATGCCGGAATATCGATATTGACCGGGCATCCGTCCACACATGCAGGTTTCTTACATCCAAGACAGCGGTTAGCCTCGGCTACTGCTTCATCTGCAGTCAGACCACAATCAACTTCAAGAAAGTCACGAACTCTGATATCAGCCGGACGATCTCCCATTTATCTTCCCTCCCCACAGGAACAGACATGCTGATTCCAGCGTGCGAGTGCCTCTTTTTCCTGATCCATGTAATACCGCTGCCGCTGCATCAGTTGATCAAAGTTGACCTCATGGGCATCAAACTCCGGTCCGTCTACACAGGCAAAGACGGTCTTTCCGGCAACCTGGCACCGGCATGATCCACACATCCCGGTCCCGTCAACCATAATCGGATTGAGTGAGACAAAAGTCTTGATTCCCTTCTTTTTCGTTGCCATGGAGGTGATCTTCATCATGATGGTTGGGCCGATGATCCAGACCGCATCGACCTTCCGTTCAGCAACGATCTCCTTCAGGACATCTGCAGCAAATCCATGCCTCCCTTTTGACCCGTCATCAGTAGTGACATGTAATTCGTCACATGCCTCCCTCATCTCGTCTTCAAGAATAAGCATCCCTGCGTTTCTGGCACCGATGATGCCAATCACCGTATTTCCTGCTGCTTTGAGTGCCTCGGCAATGCATGGTGTGTTTGCAATCCCGGCCCCTCCGCCGACAATAACACAGGTACCCCAGGCTTTAATCTCGCTCGGGTGTCCCAGCGGGCCGACGATATCTGCAATAGCATCCCCTGCTTTGATAGCAGCAAGGGCATGAGTGGTCTTGCCCACCGCCATGAAGACTATTCTGACCAGATCTCCAGAAGCGCGGGAAATGGTGAGGGGTATCCGCTCTCCTGTTTCATCGGTGCGGATAATTACAAACTGCCCAGCACGTGCGTTGCGGGCAACATGTGGCGCATTGACCCAGATTTCAAAAATCTTATCTGCTATCTCGTGCGTCTTCTCTATAGTATACAAAAATATGTCACATCCGGAAAGCTGCTCGTGTGCCTTATTTATTGCTCCTTCAACTTCTTTACCTTACGCACACGAACCGCAACTCCACGGTGGGATCGTACCATCTCATCTGCAGACATCACTGCCCTGCCGGTAGCCAGTGCTTTATCTCCGATCACAAGCACTTCGTCACCTTCCCGTATGGCAGGATCAGCCTCGACAACACCAGGTGCAAGAATGTCTCCCTGTGGAACAAAGTTATCGATATACACCCGGTATCCGGTATCAATCATAGCCCAGCCTTCAAAGGTTGGCCTGAGCATCCCGGTTGTAGGTTCGATCGAGAAGACCTGCTGCCGGTTCTTCTTTACCATAACCTCCGGATATGATCCTTTGGCTTCAAGACCCGGTACCCGGAGATCGTATCCGAACTGCATGGATACCATTCCCCGGACCAGGTGATTTTTCACCTTTTTCTCTCCGGCAAGGGCGTCACTCAGTTGCCGTAGGGCATCAGAATCGGTCGGGTGAGTTGAACAGGTAGACTCAAGGGTTATTCCTGCCTGGTCTGCAGCATCCCTGGCAATTATCAGGGCATCACCGTCAAGGTGTGCGATGACCCGGCGGTACGGATGTTTCATGAGATATTTTGCGAGTGTATCAGCGATCTGATACCGTTCTTCATGATCCCAGTACCCGGTCACCGGTACATCATAGTGAGCTGCCGGATACACTAGCTCGACATCACGGGGAACAAGCCCAAGCGGTGAAGTCAGGATGAGTTCATGTGCCCGTCTGCGTATGGCCTGGGTGAATTTATGATGGCTCTGGGAGAGAGAATATGGCTTTCTTGCTGAACAGGGGAGTAGAACTGCCACATCGGTAAGCGGAGGGATGTAACGGGTAAGCAACCGCTCGGCATATCGTTTCACTTCAGGCCGGTGGATGCTGTCCCCTGACGAAGCGATGAACGGTGTGGATCGGGCGGTAGGGGTATGCTGTTCCATGTACGGGGTCCGGTCAAGATGACGCAGGATAGAGACATAGGATGGTCGAGTCCTAATTCGTCCCTCCAGAAATTCCCTGAAAGTTCCTTCCTTTATTCGTGACCTGATGAGGGCAAGTTCCTGCTGTAAGGCATAGCGGTTGTGTTCCTTCAGATCCCCTGTTCTGCATCCGGGACACTGACAGAGCCCTTCACTCATACTTGATTCAGGATGATCACCATCAGAAAGACAGAACTTCCCCTGAATTGTTTTCAGATCCACGCCGGTAAAGTCGAAGAGATCAAACCCTGCATGAACCAGTATTGCTACATTTTCAGGAAGGGCACCTCCCGGGAAGTACCAGCAGGTATCAGGAGGAGTACGTTCTTTGAGAGCCAGCAGTTGTTTTACCAGTACCCGTGGCTGATCGATCAGGGTGTGCCAGTTCGGGGAAATTACCGCATCACCGCTCTTCAGCTCTTCCTGATGGTGAATGTGGACCTGAACCGGCTGCTGCCCGTCACTGGTCCAGAAGCGTTCAACAAATTCCTGAGCATCTGACGGAAACAGGGCATCAAGAGATCTGGTTTTGAGGGAAGGGAAGAGGGTGTTTACTTCTCCTGCCCAGGGGAGAAGATATTCATCTGCATCAATACGCAGTCTTCCGATCCTCCCGGTTCCGTCCCGGGCGGTAAATTCACAGGTCCTCAACATCCACCTCCACATCAGGTGCGGTACTGGTTACAATATCCTTCCAGCATGATCGGCAGCGGACCGTTATCCGTGCCTCCGGATTAGCCTTTGAGAGCCGGTCGATCCCGATACATCCACTTCTGACCATCTCACGATCCCAGTCCGGAATCTCACTCTGTCCTATCGGGAACGATTCAAAGAGTTCAGGCGGGTATGGGCCGAATGGTGGTTTGAAGAAGAAGACCGTATCATATCCGTCATGCATCTTCTGATCAAAGGTTATCAGAGCAGTCTTTTTGGTATCAAACCGGGTGACCATGTCATGGTACCTGAGCACTTCTGTGCGAAAACAACTTTCAGTTCCCCGGTAGAAGAACCGCCGCTTTGATACCCGGTCCTGATGCTTGAGTTCTTCTCCGAAGGTGAGCAGTTCACGGTACCCGCGAAGGAGTTGCGGATGACCCCTACACCGCTCGTCCACTAGTTCCCACAACACTCCGTCACGAATTGCCTGCCTGATCCGGTTGATCTCAGCCAGGGTTACATGCAGATTGTGAAGCGCAAGGAGCCGTTCTTTGTCCGGAGATTTTTGGAGAGTTTCCGCAGTATGGGTACTGCAGACCTGACAGGCACAGGGGAGATATGAGAGTTCATCCAGGTGATAACTTCCATGGGTTGTCATATACCTCCCTGCTTTTGCATAGAGGGCATACGCTGCTGAATCAAAGAGATCGCATCCCATGGCAACGGCAAGGGCAAACATCGAGGGATGACCGGCACCAAACAGGTGGACGCAGATACCTGGATTGAGTCCGCGTTTGGCAGCCATAACAACCCTGACCAGATCTTTGTACCGGTATGTCTCCATCAGCGGAACTACTGCTCCAAGCGGACAGAACTTCAGTCCCATGGCTGAAATTTCCCTACCAGCCTGTTCACGGAGATCGGTAAAAAGACCTCCCTGCACCGGACCGGCAAGCGTGTGGTGGGTATGATCAGCAAATCCGTTTGCCTCCCTGAGCCGGGAAAGGGTTATTGCCAGTTCCTTCTCGACATTCTCACGGTCGGTATCCGGGTGCGTTGGAATATCCAGCGGGACGATGATATCTGACCCGATTGCCTGCTGAAACTCGATCGTCTGCTGATTTGAGATCTCAATATCGCCATATACTGAGAGTTGAAATGATCCCGAATCGGTCATTATCAGACCATCAAAGTCAAGCATAGCATGCAGCCCCTCGGAAAGAGCACGTTCTCTGAATTCACTACTGCGTGAAATAATATAGGCATTCGTGATCAGAGCCTGTACTCCCATATCCTGCATCTCCCGGGGCGTGATGATTGGAAGATGCGGATTTATCACCGGCAGAAGGGCCGGGGTCCTGATGGTCTTTTTTCCGTCGGAGAGCCGGCCTATCCTGCCAGCGATATCCTTCTCAAGAACCTCAAATGAAAGTGCCATTAATCTGATTTCTCGCTAAATATCTGTCCTTCAAAGGTAAAAACCTGTACAGCAGATTCCAGCCACGACTTGGCTGGAAGACCCGCTTTATTACAGGTATGATCCAGGAATTCCTTTCTGTTCCATCCCCATTCTATCGGTACCTGGGGAAGAAGCAGTCCTGATCGTCCGTATCCTTTTACGATGAGACCATGTTTTCCTACTTCTATTGCATTCTCCCTGCTTTGCGGGGGCACATTCAGCAGTTGTGGATCTGTCAGGATGGTGACCTCAACTGATATCTGCTGTAGTTCCTGAGGTTTCACCGGTGGAAATCTGGGATCTCCGGTAGACGCACTGCAGGCAGCATTATGAATCGCCTCTTTGAGTGGCAGGACCGGATAGGGAAATCCGATACATCCACGAAGATCTCCGTTTTTGGTGAGGGTGACAAAAACGCCGCGATACTCGGAGAAGACAGCCGGCCACTCAGGTTGGGTGTATGGGGTCCCGGCAATATGCTCATGCAATACACTCCGTGCATACGAGAGAGCAAGTCTCCCTTCATCAGCAGTGAGCAGTTCCATGAATGAGTTATACGGTCCTTGTGAGGATATATATGATGATGTCGGATATACCCTGGATGTGAAGATTTTTTGGAGAATAGTTTGCCTGGTGTATGTGCTCCGGTACGGTAACCAATATCTATCTTCACCTACCAGGCCTTTTGCTGATCCCTTAATACTCTTTGGAACACTACACTCTATTCATATCTGATTATCCCACTTATGCGAGGAGTAATGGATGATTATGCAGACATATTCAGTTGTAATACGAGTGCTCATTCTTCTCTGTATTTGCGCAACAGTGCCACTCATTGCCTGTGCTGAGGAGAATAAGTCAGTACCATCTTCATCAGCCAATCAGGTTGAGGTATTTAGTGGTTCGATTCCTTCTGGTGACGGAGTTGTATCAATAAAAGCGGTATCCGGAAAATTTTATCAGGTACCTGCGATGTCTCCACTTGGAGTTATTCAGGCCCTTGCCGGTACCGACAGTATTGAGTCTTATAAAATCGGTGATGAACTAATCTCAAAACGTGGCCTTCTCACTCTTGATGGAGTTAATGGATATGTTAATTCCGGGGAAAGTAGTTGGTTCGTCCTGGTAAACGAGAAGCAACTGCAGGACTATCTGCTCCCGAATGAAGAAGGATTGAATGCGTTTGGGTTGAAACCTGGTGACAAAATTATCTTTGCCTACGGTAATCCAACAAAGTCATCGCGTGAAGCGCTTGCATCCATCCGGGTATCGATTGGTGCTCAAACTGATGCAACCACTACCGCAAAGCCTGTCAGCACTCAAACCGTGTCTTCTACTCCAACGGTTGTTCCGGTAAGTACCCCTGATCATTCCGGAACCTTGTCAGAAAAGAATACTTCTATCAATGATATTACATCATCAGAAAGCCCTGTGCCAACAGTCTCGCCAACACTGAGTGCAGAACCTACCCAGAAAGAAGCATATCAGACCAAGGATCCTAATAAACCGGTTTATGGCGATTCAGAAGAGGAGGAGACGGTAACTGCAAAAGAGACAACGGTCTCCCAGACCAAGGATCCTAATAAACCGGTTTATGGTGATTCAGAAGAGGAGGAGACAGTAACTGCAGAAGAGACAGCGGTCTCCCAGACCAAGGATCCTAATAAACCGGTTTATGGTGATTCAGAAGAGGAGGAGACGGTAAGTGCAGAAGAGACAGCGGTCTCCCAGACCAAGGATCCAAATAAACCGGTTTATGGTGATTCAGAAGAGGAGGAGACGGTAAGTGAAGAAGAGACAGCATCTCCATCGAAAGATCAAAATAAACCTGTGTACGATGATTCAGAAAATAAAACATCTACATTACCAGAGGTTACTGAAACTCCCACCTCATCAGAAACAACTGATGAACAGTCAGAGGAGACTCCGTCTGAAACTCAGACCCCGTCTGCAAATATAAGCAAGTCCGGACAGCATGTCCTGTATGACGGATCACTCTCTGTTTCATCAGGAAATGTAAATATTACCACGAGTTCGGGCATGGATTATGAGGTAGAAGGAGACACTCCCCTTGGTATTCTGCAGTTTCTTCAGACTGACGGGAAGATATCAGGTATCAGTATTAATGACCGGGGAATGCGTAAAGGTGGTATTCTGACTATTGATGGAATTGGTGAATATCAGTATGGTAATGAAGGATGGTTTGTCCAACTTAACGATCTCATTCTTCAAGATTACATGAATCCCGGTACTGATGGTCTGAATATCAGGAAGGTAAAATCAGGAGATAAGGTCACTTTCTTTTATGGGAAGCAGGATCAGACTCCAACTTCAGCGAAAGCTGCAATCTATGTTACCCTCAAATAATCTTTTTCATGTACCAATCCTGGTCAGATTCTTCACCTCGTACTTCTAATACCTAAGTGAGAGGGAGAGTGCGGCTGACGGTAGCCGACTCCTGATATTTCAGGAAGGCAGCTGAGGAAAGTCCCCCCACCTACCAGGTACGCAGCCTCGTTCACGTCGGGGATGGCGAGAGTCATGGCTATGGCACAGAAACGAACGGCCTGTTATGAGCAATGATGCAGAACTAAACTGCAGAGCATCGACGAACAGGAGTCGATGGAACGGTGAATCCCTGCGGGTGCAAGCCGGAACAGGGCATACAGACAGCCTGGTGTCTGCCCGGGTTCGGCGCTAAGCTGAATGCCGCAATGAACAGAAGGGGGCTTACTCCTCCCACTCACTATTCTTATGAGAACGATTCAAGTAGCTGATGTTCCTATTGCTATATATGGAGACACCGGCTTATCAGGCTGGGCGCTTTTTTTTGGATCAGACAATCCTGCAGGATACTGTTCCTTCATCCGGAACAACAACTGAAAGTCAGAAGACTTGTGGTATCTGTGAACCCTCACCACATCTGATCCACCTTCCAAATCCTCCCGAGATCCCAATGGATCCCGTGCTGCTCGGGGATATTATGGAGATGCGCCGGACGGTCCGTGAGTATTCAAACGAAGATCTCAAAAAATGGGAGCTCTCCCTCATGCTTCATTATACACAGGGGATCAGTGAAGAAGGGGGCTCTCATCATCTGCGTAATGTTCCGGCTGCCGGAGGATTGCATCCGTTTGAAACCTATATTGTAGTGAACCGGGTTGATGGATTAGAGCCTGGAATTTATCGGTATCTTCCTTTGGATCACGCATTGGTCAGAGAGACCTGTCATGTCGGAGGTGAAGAGGCGATTGCTGCCTCCTGCAGGAGACCTGAGCTCGTAAAACATGCTGCAGTTACTTTTGTCTGGATAGCAGTGCCGGATCGGATTCTCTGGAAATTCGGGTCCCGGGGATGGCGGTATCTGTTTATTGAAGCAGGGCATATCTGCCAGAACCTCTATCTTATCGCTACTGCTCTTGGATGCGGAACCTGTGCGATTGGTTCGTATCATGACGATAAGATAAACTGTGCACTCGGTATTGATGGGGTAGAACAGTTCTGTATCTACCTGGCAACTGTTGGAAAACGTAAAGAAATATAAATTATAATCGGAGAGGAGGCCGTATCGGTATATTTTTACCTGAAAGATACTTTTTTACATCCGCTACGGTCATCTCACCATAATGAAAGACACTTGCGGCAAGTGCAGCATCTGCCTTTCCATATTCAAATCCTTCATAAAAATGTTCGAATGTTCCTACTCCGCCCGATGCAATGACCGGGATGCCTACCGTCTCTGATATCCGGGATGTGATTGGAATATCAAACCCGTCCTTTGTTCCATCAGTCTCCATGGACGTAAGTAGTATCTCCCCTGCTCCCTGCTTTTCTGCTTCCTGTGCCCACTTGACTGCATCAATCCCGGTAGGTTTCGATCCTCCATAGGTTACCACTTCATACCAGCAGGAGGTCCCGTCTTTCAGGAGCACAGGTGTTGCATCAGGGTTTGATTCCATATTTCTCCTGACATCGATGGCAACAACGATACACTGGGTTCCAAATGCATGTGCTCCGTCGGCAATCAGGGAAGGATTTTCCACCGCACTGGTATTCATACTCACCTTATCTGCCCCGGCCCGAAGCGTTCGTTTGATATCTTCAAGAGTCCGGATTCCGCCACCTACCGTAAGAGGGAGAAACAAGCGGTCCGCTGCTCTGCCAATGACATCAATTATCATTCCCCGGTTCTCTTTTGATGCGGTAATATCGAGAAAAACAACCTCGTCAGCACCCTGTTCGTTGTACCGCTCGGCAAGTTCAACGGGATCACCTGCGTCACGCAACCCGAGAAAATTAGTCCCTTTTACCACTCGGCCATCTTTAATATCCAGACATGGTATGATCCGACGGGTGAGTACCATGCCTGAGATCTCATCTGCCAGACTTGATGAGAGTTCTGTTTCAGGTATGATTCATTTAATAGTCCGGCCGTCCTTAGTATAGCGAAGATAATACATTCCTCTTCAGGCGCAGATACAATCTCGCTGGATGATTCCGGAATTGTGTGACGGTAGATAGTATGGATTCAGGCGAACTAAAGATCGAATGGGCACGGCAGTACATGCCGGTGCTTGGTACAATTGCAGAACGGTTCAGAAAAGAGCGACCGTTTGACGGAATGACAGTCGGTATGGCTCTCCATGTTGAAGCAAAGACAGCAAACCTCGTGAAAACGCTTGCAGCAGGTGGAGCTAAGGTTTTCATCACCGGTTGTAATCCGCTCTCAACCCAGGATGATGTTGCCCAGGCTCTTGATCGTGTTCCCGGGGTAACCTGTTATGCAAAACGTGGATGTTCGGTTGATGAATACTACGGGGCAATGGATGCTGTCCTGAATGCAAAACCAGATATCACCATTGATGACGGGATGGATCTCATTCACCGGATGCATACAACCAGGAGAGATGTACTCAAGAAGGTCATCGGTGGATGTGAAGAGACCACAACCGGGATTCATCGTCTTCGTGCAATGGCAGATGAAGGAAAACTTGAGTTCCCTGTCATCGCAGTGAATGATACCCCGATGAAACGGTTTTTTGATAACGTTCATGGGACCGGAGAAAGTGCTCTTACCGCCATTATGGCAACAACCAACAACATGATCGCTGGAAAGTGGCTTGTTGTTGCAGGGTTTGGTTTTTGTGGGCGGGGAATAGCACGAAAAGCCGCCGGACTAGGAGCCAAAGTAATCGTTACCGAGATTGATCCACGGCGGGCACTTGAAGCATATATGGAAGGTTACCATGTCATGCCGATGGAAAAAGCTGCAGCAGCTGGCGACATCTTCATCACCACTACCGGCAACAAAGATATCATCGGTGAAAAGCATTTCAAACTTCTCAAAGATGGTGCAATTCTCTCAAATGCCGGGCATTTCAATGTGGAGATCGATGGTGCATGGCTGAATGCTCATGCGGATGAGATCGTTGAACGTGACGGGATCCACAGCTACCGGATTGGTGGTAAAACCATTCACCTCCTCGCAGAAGGCAGACTGGTTAATCTGGCTGTTCCGAAAGGAATGGGACACCCGATTGAAGTTATGGACTTATCCTTTGCCCTGCAGGCACTGGGAACACAATTCATTGCAGAACACCATAAGGAACTTGGCCCCGGTGTTCATGCAGTTCCTGATTCTATTGATCGGGAAGTTGCCTCGATTAAACTTGCATCACTGAGTCTTGGTATTGATACCCTGAATGCAGAACAGGAACAGTATATGTGCAGTTGGGATGTTGGAACGTAAATCCATCCTTAATCTACTTTTATAAACTAATGAGCAAATCTGCCTTTTATTTTAAGGGTAGTGGCTACTTTGGGATCAATGGTTGAAGCTTTCTGAAAGCAGAGGAACGCTTCCCGTTTAGCACCGAGATCGTCAAGGATGGTTCCCTTGTTCATCAGTGCTCCCACATGCCTTGGATCCAGACGAAGGGTCCGGTCATAACATTGAATTGCTTCTTTATGC
>NZ_JAJRBM010000162.1 GCF_028679455.1 Methanospirillum sp.
AATAGGAGATGCTGGCTAATAAGGTATCGCTGAAAAAAAGGTTAGTGAATTGTTGAAGATGCGATGATGGTGAAATGATTGTCAAGTAACAGACGGATTGCTTCTTCTACCTGATCAACCCGCAGGATAAGCACTGCCCGGTCTTTCCCTGAGTATGCATATGAATACTCGATATTGATCTTTGCAGCTGCCAGTTTGGAGGCAATCTCATAAAGACCACCGGGCTCATCTTTCATCTCAACCCCGATCACATGGGTAAAGGCAACGTTGAATCCGAGTGCGGTCAGTTTCTGGTGAGCCAGATCCGGGTTGTTAACCAGTGCTCTGATAACTCCGAATCCATCAGCTTCAGCAATCGAGAATGCAAGGATATTGATCCCCTCTTCCTGGCATACTTTTGCCATTGCAGCGAGTCTGCCTGGTTTGTTCTCAGAGAAAAGCGATATCTGCCTGATAATATACTTCTCACAGTTCATTCACAACGTCCTCCTGTCAATTACTCTCTTAGCCTTACCCTCAAATCTGGGCAGAGATCCTGCCTCTACCAGTTCCACCGTTACCGCTACATTGAGCGAGGTATGCAGGGCCCGTTCCACCTTTGTTCTGATCTTCATCAGATCGGTGATCTTATCAGAGAATGAATCTCCTGCAATCTCGACTTTGACAAGCATATCGTCCAGAGCTCCGGTACGATCCACCTCAATCATGAAGTGCTTGCCGATCTCCGGAATTCCCAGCAGCGTATGTTCTATCTGGGAGGGGAAGACATTAATGCCTCTGATGATCAGCATATCGTCTACCCGGCCTGTCAGTCGCTTCAGACGAGGTGAGGTCCGTCCACAGGGGCATGGTTCAGGATTGAGGGCGGCAATATCCCCGGTACGATACCTGATGATTGGGAGCCCTTCTTTCTGGAGCATGGTGACAACCAGTTCACCCTCCTGTCCGGGAGGGAGAGGTTTCTGGGTATCCGGGTCAAGAATTTCAGGATAGATCAGATCGCCCCAGAGATGAGCGCCCTGCTGCTGTTCGCATTCACTAAAAAGCGGGCCTGATAGTTCACTGGTTCCATAGATGTCATAGGCATCTACATTAAGCCAGTCTTTGATTCGGATCCGCATCTGTTCACTCCACGGTTCTGCCCCTACGATTGCCTTCCGAAGCAGGGTATCATTTTTAATCGAGATCCCCATCTTCTCTGCCACTTCACCGATATGGATCAGATAGGATGGCGTACAAGCGATGGCAGTTACCCGCAGGTCCCGCATCAGTTCGACCTGGCGTTCGGTGTTTCCTACCGATGTCGGCAGAACGGTTGCACCAACCCGTTCCGCACCATAATGAGCGCCAAGTCCACCGGTAAAGAGCCCGTATCCGTAACTGATCTGCATTACGTCTCCTCTCCCGATTCCGGCTGAAGCAAGACCGCGGGCGATGGACTCGGCCCAGTTATTGATATCCTTCTGGGTGTATCCGACAACCGTTGGCTTTCCGGTTGTCCCTGAAGAAACATGGTACCTGACCAGTTCCTCCTTATCACTCACGATGAGGCCGTCCGGATAATTGTCACGGAGATCTTTCTTCTCCATAAATGGGAGTTTTGTGATGTCCTCAAGTGAGGTGATATCATCAGGGTGAACTCCCGCTTCTTTCATCCGGTTCCGGTAAAAGGATGAGAAACTGTAAACCCGGTATACCAGCGTCTTGAGCAGTTTAAACTGGAATTTTTTAAGTTCTTCTGGTGGCATCTCTTCAATCCGGGGATTCCAGCTGTGCATCAGAGTGCCTCCCGCTGATCAATTACCCGTTTTGACTTTCCTTCAAACCGGGGTAGCGTCCCCGGCTCAACCAGCCTGACCGTTGTCCTGATTTCAAGAACATCTCTGAGTGCCTTCACTACCTTCCCCTGTAATTTTTTGAGATCAGCCAGTTCGCCTCTGAAATATCCCGGAGCCACTTCCACATCGATCGTCATCTCATCCATATGGTTCACACGGTTCACATATACCATATAGTGGTTGCCCACCTCAGGGATCTCAAGAAGTACATGTTCGATCTGGCTCGGGAAGACATTGATACCTCTGATTACCAGCATATCATCACTTCTTCCCGTGAATCTGGCGAGTTTCGGTCCCCGTCCGCATGAGCATTCATCCTCAAGAATCATGGTGATGTCACCGGTCCGATATCGGATGAGTGGCATGGCTTCTTTGACCAGGGGGGTCACCACCAGTTCACCCCGTTCTCCGGGACCGAGCTGCTCCCCGGTCTTCGGGTCGATGATCTCTACCAGATAACTGTCATGCCAGATATGCAGCCCGTCGTGCTCTTTGCATTCGAACGCTACTCCAGGCCCGTAGAGTTCACTCATCCCATAACTGTCAAATGCCTCTACTCCGAGTTTCAGCTCAAGATCACGCCGCATCGCATCAGACCAGGGTTCTGCCCCGAATATGCCGGTCTTTAGGCATGATAAATCAGCATTCATCTCTTCAGCAGCTTCAGCAAGGTGGAGAGCATAACTTGGAGTACAATGAATGACTGTAACTCCAAAGTCATGAAGCATCTCTATCTGGCGCTTCGTATTCCCTGTTGCACTCGGGATAGTGGTCATTCCTATTTTTTCAGATCCGTAATGGAATCCGAGTCCACCGGTGAACATCCCGTAGTTTACCATATTCTGAAAGACATCATCTGCAGTCAGCCCGACCATCGTCAGGTTACGGGCAATGAGACCTGACCATGTATCCAGATCTCCCCGGGTGTATCCGACAACAGTTGGTTTGCCGGTTGTTCCTGACGTGGTGTGAATTCTGACAACCTCGCGTTTTGGAACCGCAAAAAAGCCGAATGGGTAACCAGCCCTGAGATCACTCTTCTTGGTGAAGGGAAGTTTCTGCAGGTCTTCAAGATTTTTGATACTTCCTGGTCCTATCCCTGCTTCCCGAAATTTCTCCTTGAAAAAACTGATATTGCCACACCGCTCTACTGTCTCCCGAAGCCTTTTTATCTGGAGTTCATGTAGATCGGCCTGACTGATCGTCTCCATTGCTTTGTCCCAGAACATAAATCAGGCACCTTATTGTACTCACTCACCAACCGGTTTCCAGAGTAACTGGCTATTGATTGGGCTCAAAAACTCATAACCCTTGTTATTTAGTGACACGCGAATTTCTAATAAAAAAGTGGTAATGATCAGGCAGTTTTGATCTGAGCCACTGCCTGGAGGCCAAGCATCTCGATTGCCATCTCTTTCATCTTGAACTTTTGAATTTTCCCTGACACCGTGATCGGTACTGTCTCGACAAATGCGTAGTATCGTGGGATTTTAAACCTGGCAATTTTTCCCTCACAATATTCACGGACATCGGCTTCTGTCATGGTCTCTCCTTTATTCAGGATGATCCATGCCATGAGTTCTTCGCCGTATTTCTCATCAGGAACTCCGATGACATACACATCAGATATCTTTGGGTTCTGATGCAGGAACTCTTCAATCTCTCTGGGATAGAGATTCTCCCCTCCACGGATGACCATATCCTTGAGACGGCCCTCGATATGTACGAACATCTCCGGATCAAACGAACCGAGATCACCGGTGTGAACCCAGCCATGTTCATCCTTGGCCTGTCTGGTGGCGGTGGGGTTGTTGTAATAGCACCGCATGGACATGTATCCACGGGCACAGATTTCACCGATCTCACCGAGTGCCACGACTTTCTTTGTATCAGGGTCAATAATTTTGAGTTCGGTGTGCGGGAAGACTCTTCCTACGGTGGTAACCCGTTTATCCAGAGGATCCTTGGTGGTGGTCATGGTTACACCAGGAGAGGTCTCAGTCTGTCCGTACACGATCACAACCTCAGACATATGCATCTTGGATGAGACCTCCTTCATGGTTTCAATGGGGCAGGGGGATCCAGCCATGATTCCAGTCCGGAGCGAGCGAAGATCATATTTTGAAAAGTTTGGATGGTTGAGTTCGGCGATAAACATAGTCGGAACCCCATGTACTGCCGTGCACCGTTCTGCCTCAATGGTCTTCAGTACCTCTTCAGGGTCGAAGGCAGGTGCAGGGATGACCATGGTAGCTCCATTTGATGCGCAGGCCATATTGGAGAGTACCATGCCGAAACAGTGATAGAATGGAACCGGGATGCAAAGACGGTCTTTTTCAGTAAAACCCATCCCTTTGCCTATCATGTACCCGTTATTAAGGACCCCGTGATGGGTGAGTACAACACCTTTTGGGTATCCGGTGGTGCCTGAAGTATACTGAATATTAATTGCATCATCAAAGTTCAGCGAATCAGCCCTTTCCCTGAGTTCTTCAGGGCTGATATATTCACCTTGTTTTAGTAGATCATCCCAGTTGAACATTCCGTTATAGTTGATTTTACCAATAAATACTTAAGTTTTAAGGAACTGAAACTTTTCTGATAGAATTCTCCCTGGGCGTGACTCATACGCTTCAGGGCAGGACTCGTAGAACATGCCTACATAGTCAGATGTCTTAAATCTGCCTTGAATAATGATCAGTTTAATTTCAGACTGCTTGAGACAGTAATCAAGTTCAAACGTCCGGTAAGCCGGGTTGATATTGACCATGATTGCCCCGATCTTTGCGGTAGCAAACTGGACCATTATCCACTCGGCATAATTCATAGCCCAGATTCCTACCCGGTCCCCTTTATTGATGTCCATTGCCATCAGACCGCGGCCGATCTTGTCAACCTCGTCCCTGAACTGGCGGTAGGTGAGACGTATGTCCTGAAACGGTGCAACCAAAGCTTCCGTATCAGGATGACGTGCACAGACCTGATCCAGCATCTCTCCTATGGTGACTCCCAAGAGCGGGTTGTCAGATATACCGCATGAGTAGCTCAGCTCAGGCGCTTTTTGCTCAACCATTGCATATTACTAATCCCTGAGTAGATTTATCCCTCGCGCTGTTTCGTATTGATCGGTATGATCATAAGTCTTAAGTCTGTAGATGAATTACCTATACGAGCACAGGGGGTCGTGGCCTAGTCCGGCATGGCGACAGGCTCCAGCGGTCTTTGTATTCCGGCAGATGATGACAAATGGGTCTTCTGATTCAGTGATGATCCGTTGGAGCACTGATGCTTGGAAGCATAACGGAGAGACCTGTCGATCGTGAGTTCAAATCTCACCGACCCCACGTTTTTAACTGATCTGACTTTTGTTGATAGTTATTCTGGATTCTTCAATACATATCTGAAGGACTTCTGTTGCGACAGGTGTCTTATAGATCAATAGCCGATATATACGCAGAAGGTATACAGATGTATCTTATAGGCGAAGCCCTCATTGGCGACGGTGCTGAACTGGCCCACATTGATCTTATCATCGGTGATAAGAACGGGCCGGTTGGTACTGCGTTTGCCAACTCTCTCTCCCAGTTGTCAGCCGGTCATACCCCTCTTCTTGCAGTTATCAGACCGAACCTGCTCACCAAGCCTGCAACGCTGGTCATTCCAAAGGTGACCCTGAAGTCTGGTGCACAGGTTACTCAGATGTTTGGTCCGGTTCAGGCTGCAGTTGCCAAAGCAGTTGCAGACTGTGTTGAGGAAGGCGTCTTCGCCGGGCAGGATCTCAATGATCTGGTCATTCTGGCAAGTGCGTTCCTGAGTCCTGAAGCCAAGGATTACAACCGGATCTACCGGTACAATTATGGTGCTGTTAAACTGGCTCTTAACCGTGCATTTGAACAGTTCCCAGACGAGAAAACCCTGCTTCATGAGAAGGATCGGGCTGCACATGCGGTCATGGGATTCAAGGTTCCCCGGCTCTGGGATGCACCGTACCTGCAGGTTGCCCTTGATA
>NZ_JAJRBM010000163.1 GCF_028679455.1 Methanospirillum sp.
GCTGTCGGTGAGATCCTCAGATATCTCCAGATACCCGGAGAGGGCAGTCAGTTGATTCAGAATGTCATGCCTGGTGATATTCGAAAGAAGATTCAATTTATTGTTTGCATTCGTGATTGCAGACTCATATCGTTTTCGTTCAGAAATATCTCTGACATTGGAGAGGACCATTCGTTCTCCTTTGAACTCATACACGCTCGCATTAATCTCAACAGGAATCTCTTTCTTATCCAGAGTAAGATAGAGAGTCTCAAAGGTCACGTGGCCACGTGACAGCAGGATCTTTGAATTATTAAGATCTGCCTCCTTCGTTAGTTCTGGCACAATATCCATAGGAGTCATGGAAAGCAGTTCTTCCCTGGTATACCCGAGGATATTACACGCCGTCTCGTTCATCTCAATAAAGAATCCAGGGATACCCTCATCTGATAACCGATGAAGGAAGATTGCATCATTTGCATTATTAAAAAGGGTTCTGAAACGTTCCTCACTCTCCATCAAAGCATGCTCAGCAATTTTCCTCTCGGTGATGTCTTCAAGGGTCTCAACCGCACCAATTACTGTTCCATGCTCGTCGCGAATAGGAGCGGCAGTAAAGAATAACCAGGATCCTCCTGCTCCCATCATCGGGAAGAAATCAACCGCCTGATACCCACCATCTACCAGATCAGAACGTTCATAATGTTCAGGATACCGGGACTCCGAAGTGACATCTGCATTATCAACTACCATATCTGCAATACACGGACGTTTTTCCGAGTAAAAGGCACGCCAGTGCTGATCGGTCCCTACAACCGTATCTGCCGGAATCCCTGAATATCTTTCCAGTGCTTTATTCCACTGAATAACCAGGTGGTTCTTGTCAATCACAAACTGAGAGATAGGAGATCCTTTTACAATCGCATTCAGGGTATTCTTACTCTCCAAGAGCGCCTGTTCTGCACAAATCCGTGCAGAAATATCTATTCCGATAGCAACATACCTCCGGGATCCCGAGGGATCCCGAAGAAGTCTGGTATTCCAGAGAATCTCCTTTTTATCTCCTGATTTCGTCAGGATAGTAGTATGAAAATCCTGAAGATATCGGTTCTCCCCAATGATCCGGGAGATACCCGAAGTGAGATTCTTCCGGTATTCAGAATCCGGGTAGATAACTTTCCAGATCCATGACTGACCAGAGACCTCACTTTCTAGGTACCCGGTAATCTCCTCTGCTGCGTGATTCCAGATCAGGATCCTGCCCTGCTCGTCAAGTACCATCAACCAGACATTGGCATTCATGATGATACTCTCCTGGAACCTGGTCAGGGTCTGAATCTCTTCTTCAGCCCTCTTCTGTTCAGTAACATCCTGAAGTACCTCAACTGCTCCAATAACCTTCCCATCTCCATCACGAATCGGGGCTGCGGTAAAGTACAGCCAGTACCCATCTTTTCCGATATCAGGGAAGAAGTCAACAACCTCATATGCACCATCAATCAACCGGGATGGGGCAAATTTTCCTTCATACCATCGGGGGATATCTGCTATGTTATTCTCAACCAGGAGATCTACAAGACAAGGACGCTCTGTCTGATAAAAGGCACGCCAGTGCTGATCTGTCCCAATTATATCAGATGCAGGGATCCCGCTATACTGCTCAATTGCTTTGTTCCAGTGAATAACCCGGTGATTTGAATCGATGACGAAAAGGGGGACCGGAGATTCCCCAACGACTGCGGCCAGTATTGCTTCACTGCGTCTGATTCTGGCTTCTATTGCTAATTGAGCAGAGATATCACGAAATGTCCCTTCAATCCCTGCTGGTTTTCCGTCTGCATCGTAGTAGATATGACTGTTCGTTGATACCGGAACCGGGGTTCCGTCACGCTTCTTCAACGTGACCACGAAATTCGTCACCGAGCCGGTTGAAAAAACCGCTGAAACAAAAAATTTACGCTCATCAGGATGTTTATAGAAATCAGAGGAGATATTTTTGCCAAGCAGGTCACCCATAGAATCATATCCTAAAAGAGGGAGAGCACTCGGACTTATCATGATCAGGTTTCCTTTCAGATCGCTTCGGTAAAAGATGTCCTGAAGGTTTTCAATAACTCCCCGATACCGCGATTCACTCTCAGCAAGGGCAAGCATCGCCTTCTTCTGGCTGGTGATATCCTCAAGTGTTTCAAGTGCTCCGATCACCCTTCCAGAATCGTTCCTGATAAGAGTAGCGGTGAATGAGAGCCATATCCCATCTTCTCCCAGATTCGGAAAGAAGTCAATACCGGTATAGGCATCAGAAACCAGTGGTGATCGGGCATAGATATCCCCATACCATTCCTGAAGATGATCAGCAGCTCCATCCAGCAGGAGGTCTGCCATCACCGGCCGTTTTTCAGGGTAAAATGCCCGCCAGTGCTGATCGGTACCGATCATTTCAGAGGCAGTAATTCCAGTATAAATTGCAACCGCATTATTCCAGTGGATCACCCGGTGATCTGTATCGATCACAAACTGAGGGATGGGCGATCCCTGGATGATCGCATTCAGCTTGGCTTCACTATCACGAAGTGCCTGTTCATTACTGGTTATGGTCCGATTTTGAGCCTGAAGTTCCTCTTCGGTGCTGAGCAGTTCTTCATATGAAGCAGCAAGTTCTTCCGTTTTTCGCCTTATTTCTGCCTCATTCCCTTTACGAGCGGTAATATCCCGCATGACCGCGAGCAGCAGATACACATCATTGACTAAAATCCGGGTTAGTGCAATATCGCAGTCAAACAGGAAGCCATCGCTCCGCTGGTATTTCCATTCAAAAAACTGTGATTCGCCTGATAGGGCGACTGATAACCGATGCAAAAGCGTTTCGTTTGTAGAAGAACCATCCTCCTGATACGGGGGTGAGAGATCTGATAGACTACAGCCCAGGAGTCGTTCACGCGGTATTCCAAAGAGACGTGCCATCTGCGGGTTGCATTCCACAATCAGATTATTATCGAGAAGAACGATAGCATCAAGGGCATATTCAAAGAGGGCATGATACTTCTGTTCATTCTCCCGGACTGCTGCTTCAGCTCTACGCTGGCGGACCAGTTGCCGTACCTGATTACTCAGTTCAGCAAACTGTGATGTGGGATCTCCTCCTTTCTGCAGGTAAAAATCGGCACCTTCCCGGAGTGCTGCAATAGCCACATCCTCTCTGCCCCTGCCGGTGAAGATGATAAAGGGGGTGGTATTATTACTGGCGCGAATCTTTTTCAGAAATTCAATACCATCCATTTCAGGCATCTGGAAGTCTGAAACGATGACATCAAAGGTCTCAGAGGAGATACGATCAAGAGCTTTGCGTACCGATGATTCGGTCTGTACCCGGAGGTCTCCGGTTCGTTCCAGAAATATTTTGCAGATATCAAGGAGCATCTGCTCATCATCAACATACAGCACCGAGAACAACGATCCGCACCCCCACTTCAGTGTTGGTAATCTCTTCGAAAACCTGATAGACTTTTCCCTTATGCTGATAAGGAGGATGGATCTCCACAGAGTTTGCCGGGAAACAATGAGGATCAGCCTTGATATCAGGTACAACCAATGGATCAGAACAGTATGAAACCCATTAGAATCACCCTGTTAGGAACAAACGGTTGGTACTCAACAGAAACAGGCAATACCCTATCCATTTTTATTCAAACCCCTGATCTCGCTATCATCCTCGATGCAGGAGACGGAATTCATAAGATTGCTGATATCTGTCCTGAAGTACAGATACCTGCCTGCCTGTTCCTCTCCCATTTTCATTTGGATCATATATGCGGGATGCATGCACTTGCCAGGTTGAGATTTACTCACGGCCTTACTATCTACGGACCACCGGGGACCAAAGAACTGCTCACCAGGTTCATTGGGTACCCGTTTACCGTTCCGGTAGCAGAACTCTCCTATCAGGTTACCATTGTCGATCTCCCGGAAGGAAGATCAGAACTCGTGATTCCGGTTACTACCGCTCCTCTTATCCATACTCAGTTAGTATACGGGTACCGGTTAGAACTCGGTAAGATCATCACCTTCTGCACTGATACCGGTCCATGTGATAACTTCCTGAAACTTGCAAATCATGCAGATCTGCTGATATCAGAATGCTCGTATCTTCCAGGACATGATACCCCAGCATGGCCACATATGAACCCGGAGATGGCGATAACTTCGGCAGAAACTGCAGGGGCAAAAAAACTTGCACTTGTTCATTTTGCTGCTGACCTGTACACAACAATTGAGAAAAGACGGGATATCAAAAAAACGGTAGAAAAGGCTGATGACCTGATCATCGGAGAGGATGGTATGGTCATCGAACTCTGAAGCACTGAAACTCATTCGATAAAAAGTTCCCAAAATTCAACCAGTAACCACACTATTTTTTTGTTCATTGAGCAGGACATTCCATTTCCAGATCGCTTCAGCAAGAACAAGAACCA
>NZ_JAJRBM010000164.1 GCF_028679455.1 Methanospirillum sp.
ATGTAAGCAGTTATTGCATCGTCATACTCTCCTCCGCTGTAGTATGACTCTCCCAGACTGTTCCAGTCTACCGCATTGCTCGCAGCGGAGCATGAGACTGTTGTTGTGCACACCATGAGAATAACCAGGGTGATTACTATGAATAAAACCCCATTCATGCTCCCCATTCCCGATCTGGAAAATTTTTCCCATACATCCATAATTCGACTCGGTATGGCGCAAGAAAAAGAATGCGTAACCAACTCTTCCGCTATCCGCCGGGTGTGGTTGTTTATTCTGGTGGACGATATCCTGATGACAGGTTCGTCGTTGGTATGTTCTGGTGTGCTCTAAAACCAGAATCAATGATTATTCAACCAGAACCATTGGTATTCCTTATATTCAGATGAGCAGACGATCCTGTATTCAATCCAGGTATCGGGTTATCTGTTGCAGTGTATCCTGCCTGATACTCCCGATGATTCAGAGTTTCCCTGTATCCTGAACACGGTGCACGGGTTATTCTGAGTAGGATCGCTGAACCATTTTCATCTAAATTTCGTGATATCATGCAGTTATACCGAATCATCCTGCTTGAAACCCTTATATTTCTGTGTGCTCTGATTGGGGTTGCAACTGTTGCCGGTGAAGAATCCTCGTCATCGAATACCGTGATCAGCACTGATACTCCTATCAGTACTCCCGTGCCTACTCCTGTTCCGACGCCCGTTCCTGCTCCAGTTGTGGCTCCTGCACCAGTTCAGGTTGCAGCTCCTATCGAAACCCCCCAGCAACTTCCCTCCCTCTCACCGGTCTCTCAGCCACCGGATAACAGTGCCATAACCGAGCCTCTGGTTGTATCTCCTACGTCTGAACCCGCACAGGATCTTTTAGAAAGTATCCCTGCCGGGGCACACCCCTCAGTTACTATAGGGACTGAGGTTTACCAGGAACCACCTGCTCCTACCCTTTCAGACCAGGCTGATTATTCGGAGAAGACTTCATTGCTCTCATTATCTGCCCCGGTCACCGTGGAGGAAACGGCAACACAAGCTGTTGAAACATTGGCGGCATCAGTGACTACTGTAGAAACTACCGCTCCCACCACGAGTGAAACAACGGCTCCGATAACGACTGCAACTACTGCGGCAGCAACAGCAACCATCACTTCAGTTCCCACTGAAAATGGAACTCCTACGGAGACAGTTACCCCCACCCCGACTACAACCGGTAACATTACGCCAAATGTTACCGTTACTATCACCCCGGTGGTTACCATTACGGCGACTGTAACCGCAACTGCAACTGCGACCGCCACTCCGACCTATTATTACCCCCCGCTCAGTTCGCTGCCGATGAGCCTGAGCATGGCTGATGCTTCGGTTGCAGCTGATGCCGAACCGGGAGAAACCGGTGATATTACTCTGACGCTGGCAAATCTCGCTCCCTCTTCCCGGACCGATTCCACCCTGGTATTAGTACCGGCAAATATGCAGGCAAGATTAAGTGGGCAGGAGACCGTTCAACTTGAAAGAACCGGATATAACTGGCTATCAGATACCCTGAGATATCCGTCTTCAGGCAGTTATGAAGGAATGTACCAGGTTACCTTCCCGATATCCATCCCTGCCGATCAGGGTAGTTACCAGTATGCCTACTACCCGAAGCAGACCGTCACGAACTGGTACACCGGAGAGCAGGAGATGGTGGCTGCCGGTTCGGTGCTTCAGTTCACTCTGCTGGTCTCATCCGATGATACCGTTCATATCACCACCACCTGATCTCAACACCTTTTTTGTTGCATCTCTTCTATCATTGTTCAGATTCAGGATTGTGAGGATATATCTGCTGGCAGGGATAACTTGGAGATATGGTACTGAAAGCAGCGTTCATGTTTGTGGCTTCAGATGCAGATCCGATACAACATCGTTCCGTGGTCAGTACATCAGAAGTGATCCTGACGGTAGTCGGTGTTGCTGATTATCAGATGGCCTGTGAAACGGCAAAGAAATTGGTTGCAGAAGGAATTGAAGCAATAGAACTCTGCGGAGGATTTGGCATCGAAGGGACTGCAGCAGTCAAACAGGCAGTTGCAGGAGAGGCAGTTGTCGGCGTCGTACGCTTTGATACGCACCCCGGTCTTGGATCAAGGAGCGGCGATGAGTTCTTTTCCCGTTCCCGGTGATCACCTTTTTTCACCTGATCTCAAAGATATTCACCCGCTTATGAACGGGGATCGTCCCGGTTTTCCTGCATCATTACTCTGAGTCTGATTCCTATCAGGATACTCACAAGCCCGAGAATTATAATCAGTATTCCCAGGATATCCATTCCGATCATCAGCACCGAGACCGGGGCAATACAAATACATATCGCGAGCATCAGAGATGCTGCACCGATGATCAGTCTGCTCAGGAACCCTTCAGGAACTGCTTTTCTTCCTTTCAGGATCCTTCTTAACAGGATGAGTGATGTGGCAAACATCCATCCAGCAAGACCGGCAAGGATAATTGCACCCCAGAATATCGGGGAGAACGATCCCAGAATCATGGCTCCTCCGATAATCCAGGCTCCCCTGATGATATCATTCCGATCCGTTATTCTCAGTGGTCTGGTACCAACTCCATACCTCACGGTAATAAGTCCGAAGATGAGAACGATACCAGGAATTATAAGTGTGGTAAGCCCTAAAAAAGTCAGGTCAGGTACTGCAACGATGATGATGCCGAGAAAAATCGCCAGAACTCCAAGAATGATATGATTACGGTATGTTTTTGTCTGATTCTGGAGTTCTCCGGCAAGAGTATGGATAGTGCCTGACCTGGTGAATGAGATGAGGGTTATGAAGGTCTCTGATATCATCAGGAGCAGGGGAGCATCATCGATCAGATGAAGGATAGGATGTTTTTTTGGGTCATACCGGTCGAGATGAATCCGGAGATCAGTGGCGGTCTCATGCAGGTGATACTGACCTTTCCGGTAACTGGCGATGGTCCCCGGTGTCGGAATATTGATCGGAGAACTGAGCCATCCGTCTCCAAGCGGTTCAGTAACCTGATCTCTGGGGATAATGACCTCCCAGATACCCTCATGGAGGGGATAGAGAAACTCCTCAATCGATGGCATTGGACTCGTCCAGATAGCCGTTGGAGAGAAACCCTAATAAATCGTTGTATCAGGGAGGTTCTCTTCTACAGAAATATATGAGATATCATCCAATACCTAACCAGATGGATGAGGATACCCTGTTTGATGAGGGTGCGTATGAGTCTGACATATGCCCGGGTGTATCTGATGAATTCGATGCTGACCTGGCTACTGCCGCTGATGGAGAGATAGATCGCCTTCACTCACTCATTACCGGTATTGATACTGACATGATTCCACCAGCCGGGTATGGTGCCCTGGCATCTGCATTCATCCTGAATATTGTCTGCCTGATGGTAAGCACCGGGACATATCTTGGGCTCTGGATCCAGGCCAGTCTCTACTTCTATCTCATCTATCCGATGTTTCCCCTGGTGCTGATCCTCCTTCCCTCTCTCTTTCGCAGAAAAGCGGCGACGATATCAGGCGATTCCCGTGACCCGCTTCATATCTGGATAAAAAACCTGCACCTTATCAGAAACCGGACCATTGTTCTGCAACTGGTAATCAGGTTCTTTATCCTGAGTATCATGCCACTTACTTCTGGAATGGTATTGATTTACAGCATCTCGTTGCTGTTTGCGATCATACTTGGAGTAACCGGATCAATTTCCCCTCTGACATCGCTGCTGATTGTGATACAATGCCTGGGGATTCTCATATTATACCTTGATCTCACGTACCTGAAACGTCAATTCTCCTTTTTCGTCCGCTCGATGTCAGTACTATCCAGTGAACACTGGATCCGGTACCTGCTGATGGGCATCGGTGGTGTGATAGTGGTAGCTATTGCATCCTGTGCCACAATTATCCTGCTTATTGCGATCCTCCTCCCTGGTATTACTCTGGGCATCTATGTTGATGCAACGAATTTTATTGAGAACCGGACAAGTCTCTGGATTATCATTCTCTGGTGCAGTCAGTTCATTGTGATGCAGTACATGCAGAGTATATTAAGCAGGCGAATCTCCCGGAATATCTGCAGTGAACTGGTATCAAGACTTGAAGTGGCCCGTGATAACCTGTCTGACCGCTCAAGCATGTCCGCTTCCCGGGTACTCCGCTCCCTGGTTCTTGAGTCCAGGATCCATGCAATCACCCGCAGCCACATGGCAGGGTTCTTCCCTACCTATATCATCGGGGTTGATGTTGGTGAAATATTGAAAGTCAGAGGGCTTCAGGAATTATCTGATATGTTTCACAGGAAGTAGACGGCAGTTCCAAATGGTTAAGTACCGCCCCCGATGATAGTTATTCAGGTTTAACTCCTGAACTACCTGCCACAACCAACCCATCATGATCACCGTACTCTCAGTAGATGACGAGATATCCATCCTTGAGATCTGCAAGTTATTTCTGGAGCGGATGAATGATATCTCGGTTGAGACGGTAACAAGCGGAGAGGAAGCCCTTGCACTTCTTGACTCGCGTCAGTTTGATGCGGTAATATCAGATTATGATATGCCGGTTATGAACGGGATCGAACTGCTCAGGATCGTCAGGTCACGGTTTGGAGATCTGCCGTTTGTTCTCTTTACCGGGAAAGGTCGTGAGTCGGTTGCGATAGAAGCCCTGAATGTCGGTGCTGATTTTTACCTTCAGAAAGGTGGAGATCCCAGGTCCCAGTATATTGAACTCGCCTCAAATATCAGGCAGGCTGTCCGAAGAAAGCGTGCTGAAGATGCGATCAGGCATAAGATTGTATCGCTGACCAGTCCTGATATCGACACCGAATCACTTACGTTTCTTGATGTCTTCAGCCTGGACGATATTCAAGCTACTCAGGATGCATTCTCCAACGCAACAGGAGTTGCCTCACTCATTACCCATCTTGACGGAACACCGATCACCAGGCCGAGCAACTTCTGTCAACTCTGCAACGATGTCATCAGAAATACTGAAAAAGGACAGAGGAATTGTTATGTCTCTGATGCGGTTCTGGGCAGGTATCACCCTGAGGGTCCGGTAATCTCCCCCTGTCTTTCAGGAGGGCTCTGGGATGCCGGAACCAGTATCAGTATCGGGAACAGGCATGTTGCAAACTGGCTCATCGGACAGGTTCTTGATGAAGAGGCTGATTATGACCGGATGCTTCTCTATGCTGATGAGATCGGGGCAGATCGTCAGGTTTTTGAAAAGGCTCTTACAATGGTGCCTCAGATGAGCAGGGTTCAGTTCCAAAGCGTGGCAGATGCCCTGTTCATCATTGCCGGTCAGTTATCACTGCAAGGGCTGCAGAATGTCCAGCAGGCACGGGAGATCGCACGAAGGATCAAGGTTGAAGAAGATCTCAGGGTTGCCTATGATCAGATCGCCGGAACTGAAGAAGAGCTCAGGGATCAGTTAGATGAGATCAAGCATATCGGGGACCACGCCCATCATCAGGAACTGCAGTACCGGTCTCTCATCGTCCATATGAATGAGGGTCATGCCATCAGGGAGATGATCACTGATGAATCCGGCAAGGTGACCGATTACCGGTTTATCGATATCAATCCCGCATACGAGCAGTTCATTGGGAGATCCCGGGAAGAGATCATAGGAATGACCGGGTCAATGGTCTTTGGCATAGTGCCGCCTCCGCTCCTCGACCTGTTAGGTGAGGTATATGAATCAGGAACTCCGGTCGTACGGGTAATGGAGCATCCTACCCGGAACGGGGCTATCAGGATCTCGGTCTTTAAACCCTATGAAGGCGTTGTGGGCACAGTATTCTCAGATCTCTGATCCGATATCACCGGTTTTGATCACGATTCTGTTCATCAAGTGAGATCACCATCCCGTAATGCTTTTTCAGGAAATTGAGTATCTTCTCGGATTCCATCCATCGCCGGTCAAGCTGATTGATCATACCATCAATTTTCCGGACTTGATCTTCAATCACTGTCGTTTCCTCATTGGTATGGATCTCCGCAACTCCGAGAATGACGCTGAGCGGATTTCTGATTGCATCGTTGAGAAGTGAAAGTTCAGCCATGTTGCGCTGAATCTGGGTGATCGCGGCCTCACGTTCAACCTCGAACTGGTATCGTTCAGTCATATCCCGTATTACGGAAAGCCCGAAGAACGCCCCTCCACGCTCGAATACATGGAGGTTGATCTCAACCGGTATCGTGGTGCCGGTGGCGGTATGAAGTGCCCACTCAAATCTGAAGAGGCGGGTGGAAAACCCGTGGTGATCCGGATCGGTCATCATCGGGAGGGTTGTTTCTCCTAACGAATCATATTGCATCTGACAGAGTTCTTTATATGAATACCCGGTCATGATACTCGCGACGCCGTTTACTTCGATGATCCTTCCGGGGAGCAGATGCTCGTCAAAGGTAAACAGAACAATGGCATCATTGACGTTCTGGAACAGATCCCGGTACTTCTCCTCATTCTCACGGATTGAACATTCCTGCTCTTTGCGTTCGGTGATGTTCTGCATCTCTGCGCAGAACCACTCAGTTCCCTCATAGGTGAAGTACCACAACACGATCTCAACCGGAATGGTGGTTCCGTCTCTGATGGTGAGATCAGTTTCAAGTCTGATTCGTCCTTCATTCCGAACACGGGTAACCAGTTCATTCAGGGCCTGACCTGTAAGCCTGGCATCCAGGACATCCAGTGGTTTATGAAACAGTTCCTGGGGAGAATAGCCGGTCTCCTTACAGAGTGTCTCATTGAAGTCACGGATGGTTCCCGTGTTATCTACCCAGAGAAACATTGCATGGCTGTGATCCACAGTGAATCTGGTTATGAGCAGGGAATCTGACGTTTTTTTATGTTCTGCAAGTTCCCTGGCCAGGTCTGCGGTTTTCTCCTTAACAACCCGGGTAAGGGTTCGGTTCCAGAGCATTGCCATCCCGGTTACCAGAAGCAGAATTGCCACAATGCCGATCACACTCATGACCAGTACAGGGCTGATTGGTGGTCTGGTCATGGTGGGTGAGATCCACTTTCTGAAGATCTCATCACGTTTGGCAGAGGGTATTGCCCTGAGTCCCTTGTTGATGATCCCAACCAGTTCAGGGGAATCCTTTCTGACTCCGAATGCATACGAGAAATCATCAGCGTTCTGTGGCTGGTAGGTTCCTGCAACGTGGAGGTTGCTTATCCCCTCAGACTCTACATAGTAGGTAGAAGCAGCCATATCTCCAAAATATGCGTCTGCTGTCCCGAGTGAGACCTTTCGCAGACCGGTTTTTATATCCGGAACCTCGATAACCGTGATATCAGGATACTGCTCTCTGAGCAGCAGGGTTGTGGTAAAATTACCTACTGATGCGACCCTCTTTCCTGATAACTGGTCCAGGGTCATATCGGTTCTGGTGTTTGAGCGGGTGATGATGGGTAGGAGCGAATGATAATACGGTTCAGAATATATCAGGTACTCATCCCTCAGGCTGGAGATGTATACGGCACCGAGGATGTCAGCACTCCCGTCTTTGATCTTCTCGATACAGTTATCCCAGTTATTTTCATGTGATACGCGTATGTGCAGCCCGGTACTCTTTGCAACCTCACGGAGCAGATCTGCTGATATTCCCTGATAATCTTCTGATTTGGTTATCTGTTCAAATGGAGGATAGTTCTGATCAGGGCAGACCCATACTTCAGGATGCTCTTCGATCCACTGTTGCTCTTCGGGAGTGAGATCTAATGGAGCATATCCGCCGATGGCATCCTGTAGTCCGCTCATTGGCAGGAACTGGATTATCACTGCAACGATGACAAATCCGGTCAGGATCATACCAAGCAGGATAACCAGGCCTGGGTGAGAGAATCCCTGTTTTGTATCTCCTGGACTGGTATGATCTGGTGAAGTCATAGGATTGGTGATCTTCCCGCTATCATGAGTTGCATTCCCAATCAGGGTTTTGTTCTGGTGATATACCAGGCAATATTCTCGCCAAGACGTTCCATGGTTCTGATTCCCTCGTCATCCTGATCTACATCTCCGGGTTCAAGCCCGATTCCCAGGTTCCAGTAGGTGGAGCCTGCTGTAAACATGTCACAGATACCGAAGAGATGGTTTATCGAATCAAGAGCAGATACTGCCCCTGCACGTCTGACTGCCGCAATTCCTGCTCCAACCTTTCGGGAGAAGAGACCTCCGTTTGCAATCGCTACAAATCCTGCCCGGTCGATGAGTGCTTTTGCTTCGGGAGTGATATCTGAGAAGTAGGTTGGCGACCCGATGATGATGC
>NZ_JAJRBM010000165.1 GCF_028679455.1 Methanospirillum sp.
ACTTCCAGATTGTAAAAATGAGGCTGATCCTCATTGCCCGGAAATCCGCAATGAGTCCGCAACTCCTCATATTGAGCACGGATTCATAGAAAATTCCGCAACTCCCTGCGATGAATCATCAGGCTCCTGGAAGGTGAGAACGTCTGAGTTCTGTGAGATCGGTCGGGGGTTTGGTACCGGTCCGTGTGACTGCTGTGGTACGCAGTGGGTGCATTACCAGGAGCGGATGACCAAAGAGCGGTTAGCCGCTCATCCCCGGAAGAACCGGAAGATCTGCAGGACATGTTATGAGGTTGCACGCGAGGCTGAAGGTGCATCAGTCAGGCCTCTTCCCGGAGTGATAGATGCAGGGTCAATGACGAGGCTGCATACCGATCTCGGGCGATGCCAGGTTTGTCATACGTTTAAAGCAACGTGGCATGATCCAGGGTCACAGAGTTCGGTCTGTGATTCGTGCAGGTCCAGGATTCTGCGGGAGGGGTTATGATCTCACCGGTGTTCAGGTTTTATCTGCCTCACCTGCTCTGGTTCCTGTTCGGTTGCTCGGTGCTCTGGAAGGTTGGCAGGCTGAAGCCGGATCCGGTTGCAGACCAGATACGAGTGATCATCGACGGTCCGGGTGAGGTCGGGAGGATCACCAGACAGGAGATTGAGCAGGTGTTCAGGGGTAAGGAGGCCGGGGAGATCGTGCCTGAAGGGAGTGCGATGGTATCAGATTCAGGTAACGGGTTTGTGCTGACCATTCCGGAGGTGGGGACGTTTGTGGCAGTGGTCAGGCAGGTCTGGAATATGCTGGATAATTGGCCGAGGAAGAAGTCAGCGTTGTTTGAGGAGGAGGGGTTAAATGATCAACAAATTATATTCATAAATCGTTCACGATCATCGATACTTCCTAATAATAACGAAAACTCATAGTCATTGATGAATCTACCTAGATGTAGTGATACTGATTTATCGGAAAAATTGTGTATATCATGTCTGAATCAATAAAAAAACGTGTATTTGATATAGTAAACGATCGCGATAACGATGGCATACCCAACCATATTTTTGACTATGCTATCATTACATTAATAGTCCTCAATATCATTGCAATATTTCTTGAGACCTACAAACCAATATACACTGAATACTACAACTTTTTTACCTGGTTTGAGTACTTTTCGGTAATACTCTTCACTGTTGAATACATCTTAAGGATATGGACTTGCACCTATTATGAGGAGTATACGAACCCAGTAATCGGGAGATTACGGTATGCAATCTCCTTAATGATGATAATTGACTTTTTTGCTGTGTTTCCATTTTATCTATCATTGTTACTTCCACTCGATCCAAGGGTTGTAAAATTATTCCGCATGTTCCGGTTATTCAGAATTTTTAAATTGTTTAGATATTATAAGTCGTTTGAGGTTGTAATTTCTGTTTTAAAGAAAAACAAGGACTACTTAATATCAGTCTTGATTATTCTCATCTCTTTTTTGATCTTCGTATCGTATTCAATTTATATTATTGAATCTGAATCACAACCTGATAAGTTTCAGGACTTTGATAATGCATTCTGGTGGTCAGTAATTACGTTAACAACTGTTGGATATGGAGATACATACCCGATCACTGATATTGGAAAATTTTTGACAGTTATTGTATTGCTTATTGGAATTGGGCTCATATCGCTTCCAACTGGTATTATTGCTTCAGGTTTCCTTGATGAAGTTCGTAAGAGAAAAGAATGTTCTCTGTCTATTCCAGAAAATTCAATTGCTGATGAAATACGGAAATTGTATCAATTAAAAGAAGATGGGATTATTTCAGAAGAAGAGTACCAGCGAATGAAAGAGAAATTAGTGGCGAAATAAGGTTGGTGAAGTATGGCTATCTAAAATCCCCTGTAAATATGAGAACAACTCTGGAACATACTGTGCTTCATCAATAATTGCCCCGGTCTCCTGAAACTGTGCCAGAAAACTCCTGGGATCCTCTTTAGCAAATCTCCGGGTGTCAGGGTCTTCAAGCAGGATGTATGGTTTTGTGGGGAACAGATGTTTGACCAGGGTGGTCTTTCCAGACTGACGTGGCCCGGTGATTATTACCGCAGGAAAACCTGCAGATAATTCCAGTATCTTTTCTCCGGCTGTTCTTGAGATCATTAATCATCACACTGGACAGATTGGAAATTAAATTTACAATTTGTCCAGGTGGGATAAGTGACTTTCGGTGGAGACCTACAACCCTGGAGAATGAACAGAGTAGAACCGGTACGGTGAATAAACCTACCGGATGATTCCGGGTGGCTATCCTTATCTTTTATGAGAAGGGATTCTCGGTACCGCATCATCTGCATTGAACAGTACGACAAGCTTAGATCCTGTGTTTCTTCCTGGTTTTCGTGTTCGAGCAATGAAGGTATCCTGAATGGAAAAAAGATTTGAAAACAGTAAAGTTCTCGTCAAATGAGAAAAATTCTACCCGGACCATGGGTTTTCAGAGTTTATATCTGAAGGATCTTACCATGAGAGATAAAAAAGGGTTATTTCATTACTATTTTTTCAAGTAAGGTATTGGTAACTCCGGTGAGCGGTATGGTAGTGTTTACCCCATCAAGATATGCAAAGCACGGTATCCATTTTAATTCTCCATTCGCTCCTTTTTGAGGCAGATAGAAGTAATAATATCCATACTTTCGGTCTACATTCTTATCAAGTTTCAACCAACCAGTTGCCCCATACAGATCATTTCCTAGGATATCTGCAATATTGAGATTTTCTTCAAGTGTTAAAGCATTATTCTCAAGAATGCGGGCTGCCATAACAACCTCATCATACGGAAGGATCTCGTAAATACAGGGCTGATGTCCGTCAGTAGATGCCTGTATTTTTTCATATACCCTCCAGTAATCAGAATCCTCTGGTGGTGCCACATTAAAAGAAATAGTAGCTAAATGAGTGTCATATGCAAATTGTGCTGCAGTTTCATTCTTAATGATCGTCGGGTTGAGGGCAACCCCATCCATTCCTGACCACTGAATTTTTCTTAAATTTGGATAAGCAGATGCCTGTGCCAGGAGATCGCCTATCTCATCTATGGAGATGGCAAAAACACAAACGTTCTTTTCACCATAGGTGTCAATGAGCTCTGATACTGAGGAGTTCAATTTTTCAAGGGTGCTGGTAAAATCCCGGGTGTTCGGTGAATATATAACTGTACCAGAAACCTGTGTTATGCTTTTCACTTTTTCAGACAGATCAAGACCGTATAAATCACCCCGTGATACAACCACTGTTTTTTGCGGAATTGTTCCGGTAATTACCGTATTGTAACTTGCAATGGCATTGATGAGTGACAGGTCTCCAGGGCATAATCTGATAACTGGATCCCCGGGATTTGCCAGTTTTACTGA
>NZ_JAJRBM010000166.1 GCF_028679455.1 Methanospirillum sp.
ATTTTTTGTAGGTGTTGATACGGCGATCCATTTCCGGAGATGAAGCCACCTTCTTGTCTGAACCAAGGGTCATCTGGGGATCGACACCACAAACGTTTTCTCCACAAACAAGAGTGATTCCGGAGATTGCGGCACCAACAGCAAAGTGCTCCCAGTTTGCCCGGGCAATTTCAGTTGAGCCCAGTGCACCGGTGAAGATTGGCACTTTCATCCTGACTTTGATGTCCCACCCGTATTCAACTTCGGTGTTCACATCGTCAAAGACTGCTGTATCCGGGTTCGCAGAAACACCATCAGGAAGTCCATTTGCTCCTACTGCGTATCCCTGAATATTCAGATGGGAATAATCGATCGGGTAGTTCTTGTCTGCCCCTGCAGTGACCTCACCAAAAGGCCCGGGATACAGTACTTCACGACCGCGAAATGATGCAAGCCAGATGTCACAGGCACCTTTACATCCGTCAACACATCGGGAACACATTCCCGACATGGGCACTACGTCTTTTGAACGGTTAACTGTGCCAACGGCTTCATTGGAATTAGGACGTTTCAAATTCATGAGGCATCTCCCCTACACATGAATCATGTGCGGGATCTCAACCCGGACCGCAAGGATGCCGGATAAGAGATCTGGATCGGCGGTACGTATAATCCCTTTCCTTCCCTCATTCTTAAAAAAAATGGATATATTTATCTTAATTCGATAGAAGGAAGTTGTCGATGATCAAATGACAGACTCAGAATAATCACCGTACCTCTAAATAGATATACTGCGTAACAGCACGCATGGCATCAGTACGAAAGACCACACCAAAGGGATTAATGAACCCAAAACTCGAAGCGGCGATTAATGAACAGATTAACGCCGAGTTATACTCATCGTATCTGTACCTCTCGATGTCATCATGGTTTGACTCAACCGGGCTGAAAGGGTTTGCAAGTTGGGAACGCATTCAGGCGATGGAAGAGCGCGACCATGCTATGAAATTTTTTGATCATGTATGCGCCCGGGGAGGTCGTGCTATTATGAAGGCTATCCCAGCTCCCCCAAGTACCTGGAAAAGTCCGCAGGATGCTTTTGAGACTCAGCTTGAGCATGAGTTAAAAGTGACAAGTCTCATCAATAATCTCGTAGATCTGGCAATGGCTGAGAAAGATCATGCAACCGTCAATTTCCTCCAGTGGTTTGTCAGTGAGCAGGTTGAAGAAGAAGAAAACGCACGCAACACCCTTGACCAGTTAAGCATGATCAGTCAGGAAAAGGGGGTTGGACTGCTCTATATGCTTGATAAAGAGATGGCAACGCGGGTTTATACCCCACCAGTCACGACCACATCATGATTTTGTCGGGTTATGAAAACACAGACTACCGCCATTATAACCGGCTAAACCTTGGCAGAGATCAATAGAAGTCAGAATAACGCAGGATGCCAAATACTGATATATGGTACGGGTACTCACTGAGCAGGATATCAAACTCCTCTCAATTATGGCCCCGGAATTTTCCGGGGAGGTATGCAGGGGATCAGGAATCGCATTTAAATCACTCCTTCCCCCGGTAGCCAACCATTATTCTCATAATGCAGATGATTTTTTTGAACGCATTTCACGATTATCAACAACAGATTTTTCTTATCTTATAGATCTGATGCAATCGGGAGAAGAGAGCCTTCATTGCCTGCCACCAGACTATTTTGCCATTCTTGAGGAGCGGATCAAAGCAGTTGCCGGTCCAGATACTGCCCGTAAAATAGGAGCACGGTATGCAATGGAGTGCGAATGACATTCCTGATTTTTCAGGCGATAAGGCCTAATATTCAGGCATCAGATCTCTTTTTATGACATGCATATCCCGGATAATATTCATCATTCTTCTTTCAGCAACTTTGATCAGCGGAGTCTCTGCATACACGATAACCCTCAGTGCACCTAATGAGATCAATCTTGGAAGCCCGTTGATAATTACCGGAGACACTACCTTCCCCGAAGACACATACTTTGATATCGTCCTCTTTTACTCGAAATATACTGCTGGAGAACTGGCACGTCAGAAGGTAATTGTGGACCAGAGTAAACAATTCAGAACCGAATTTGAGACCAGAGATCTTAAAAAGGGCCAGTATAAGATCGAGGTTCACAATATTGTATTTGACGGAAAAGAGTTTGTAGAGAATTCACTGGGATCATCATCGGTGACCCGCAGGGTAGTTACCATTGTGGATCGTTCTGACGAGGTTGCAATCGAGTCCCCGGGATCACAGGATCTTTTATCTGCCCTTACAGTTACGGGACGGGTCAAGGATATGGGAAACGGAGTTATTACGCTCCGGGCATTCGGACCTGAAGACTTTACATTCGGGCCACTGCAACTGATTACCAGTCCCGGGTTTGCTGATAAGGATGGCCACTTCTCAACAAAAATACCGGTCACCCTTGGAGGAGAATATCAGATCAGTATTTCAGACAAAGATGGATTTATTGGGGAGTTCTCCTTCAACGTTACCGGAGGGACAAATGCGACTCAGACAGCATCCATTACCCCGACAAGCACGTTGCCACCAAAACCACTGGAAACTGTGGCAACCCAGCCACAAACACCTCTTCCAACACCAACAAAATCACCATTGCCGGATTTCATTGGAATATGCAGCTTTTTGAGTGCATATCTTTTGTACCGGAGAGAATAACTGATAATCTTATTTTCCAGTGGAATATACATCATCTCCGTCTTAAAATCAATTCAAAAAAAAGCAGGGCCGCGATAATCAGGACTCCCCCGATCAACACCCCCACAACTACATCAGAAATTCCCGGAAATATGGTGAGGGGAAGATTGGAAGCAGGTACCGGAATCTGCGAATCCGCAGGTAATGCTGATGCATAATCAGCCAGAGACTCAACCGGTTTGTTTGCAA
>NZ_JAJRBM010000167.1 GCF_028679455.1 Methanospirillum sp.
CCTTAATGTAAAAAAACTTGCGATGAGATTAGGACAATTCATCACATGCAACAGATTCCATCCAAGATACAGAAAAATATGATTAGTTCGCGCAAAAAAAGATAAAATTAAAAAATAAGGTGTTCTATTTTCCTCATACCTCTGATAGTTATCTGTTCTCTCTTATCTGGTTATTACCAGGTATTACCGTACGGAGATCACCGTTTGGAATGATTTTCGTTTCATTCAAGTCATTCACATGTGGTATGCTTGCCGATAAACCAGTTCAATTTTCACACCTTTACCCTCCTGAAAGCATGAACCGACAGACCGACAACCAAGATACAAAGACCTGAAAGAATTTCGATCTGGGTCAGGGGGATCACCCCGGTTTGCATAAGGCGAATCCCATCTATTGCAAAACTAAGGGGATTAACATACGCAAACGTCCTTAGCCAGTCCGGCATAACATTGTACGGCATCATAGCTGATGAACTAAAAAAAAGAGGCATTGAGATCATCGCATTCACTGCAGAATACTGATCATGGTCATCAACATAAATAGCCAGTGTGGTTGCAAATGCAGAAAGGAGTGTGCCGAAGATGAATAATAACAGGTACGTCATTGCCAGCTGAGTTGGGGAATAGAGACGTGCACCAAGCAAAAAAGCTATTGCAAGTATGATCGTTGACTGGATAAGACCCCGGATTGTAATAACCAGGATTTTTCCAAATAAGATTGATTCGCGGGGTGGTGGCAAAGCCAGGAATTTGTTGAAAAATCCAAACATTCTATCAACAATAAGGAGGCCTCCACCTGCAAGTGAGGCAGAAAGGGTCGTCATGGCTAGAATCCCCGGTGTTACAAAATCAATATAATGGTCAGTAAAGCGAATAGGAAGAGCAAGACCCACAAAAACCAGCCATGCAGCGGGCAAAACCATGGCAGATACAAAACCCCATCTTCCCCTGACCCATCTGATGAGATCCCGAATACAATATACCAGAATTGGATTCATTAATTCCTCCGGATAATGCTTCGGAACGCCCGAAAATTCAACGGGCTGGTATCTTCTGAATTTTCAACAAGATGGAGGAATACATCATCGAGGGAAGGGCGTCTCACAGACATCGCAATAACCCGGAGTCCTTGTTCTGCTAATGCATCTTTGATTAATGGGAGAGCAGAATCACCACGTTCAGCAAAAAAAATGAGTTCGTCGTCTTCATTTTTTACAAACCGGACTCCTGGAACTGATATCCCTGAGAATGTACCCGATATTGTTATGGTTACCACATCATGAGAGATCATCCCTTTCAGGGTGTCTGGGGTATCAACGGCCTTGATAACCCCTTTGTCCATGATTGCAACCCGATCACAGTATCGATCAGCCTCATCCATGTAATGAGTTGTGACAAAAATGCTCATCCCTGCATTCCTGAGAGTTTGAATATGTTCCCAAATTTTTTGTCTGGCTGCAACATCGAGCCCGACGGTAGGTTCATCAAGAAATAAAACCTTTGGATTATGCACCAGAGCTTGGGCTAATTCTAATCGTCGTCTCATTCCTCCGGAATAGACTTTCGCAAATTCATCAGCCCGGTCAGACAGTTCCAGAATTTTAAGAACCTCATCCGTCTTCTCACGTGAATTTTTTACTCCATAGAGTTCAGCAAACATCCTGACATTCTCTCTTCCGGTTAGCCTGACATCCACTGCCAAATCCTGGGGAACATAACTGATGGATTCTCTCACCTTTCTGGGGTCCTTGTGAATATCATATCCACAGATCTCTGCAGTTCCGCTGGTAGGGTCAAGCAGGGTTGTAAGCATGAGTACGGTGGTTGTCTTCCCTGACCCGTTCGGTCCGAGGATCCCAAAAATCTCATTCCCTACCGAGAGATTCATTTGGTTAACAGCACAGAGTTCTCCAAAATTTTTTGTCAGGTTACGGATTACAATCTGATTTGTATCATTCTTGTTGTCAATTTCTAAACCTGTCACGGTTACACCTGTTCCAATTTGGTTTCGAGCCATCTTATTCAGGAAATAAAATTAGATACACGATATTATCCAGATGATACCTTTGGGGCTGCAGAATCCCATATCGGCAGTACATACCTGCCTGCTTCAGTAGTTATGAACTGCATCGGTACCCCATATACTGAAATGATGTTTTCTTCGGTCATTACTTCATCAGCGGTTCCAATCGCGACGATATCTCCATTATCCACCAACATGACACGGTCAGCATAATGATAGGCAAAATTGAGATCATGGACCGCCACGAGGACTGATTTGTTGTTTTGCTCAGATAATTCCCGTATCATGGTGAATACATCGATCTGATGCCTGATATCAAGGGCGCTTGTGGGCTCATCAAAGAGGAATATCTGTGGTTCCTGAGCGATTGCACGAGCGATGAATACCCGCTGGCGTTCTCCTCCCGAGAGTTCGGTCAACATCTTTTCTGCCATATGCGATATCGCAAGCCGGTCCATTGCTCCCTGAACCACAACAAGATCATGCTCTGTCAGTGACCACTCAACATGGGGTCTGCGTCCCAGTATCACGGCTTCAAGCACGGAAGCGGAGGTGAGGTATTGGAAATCCTGGGGAACATACCCGATGGTCTTTGCTACTGCATTTTTACTGTATTCTGAGATGTTCTTCCCATTCAGAATGATATTTCCCGATTTCTGGCTGATGATACCGGCAAGGGTCTTGATAAGCGTGCTCTTTCCTGATCCATTCGGACCGATTATGCAGATCACTTCGCCTGGTACGAGATCAAAACTGACCGAATTCAGAACCTGAGTACTCCCATACTTCACCGAAAGATCCTGCACAGTAAGGACCTGTTGTTCCCCGTTCATGTGATCACTCGATGTTGTCCCCGAAGAATGAGAACCATGAAGAAAACACCGCCGATGATATACATGATAACTCCAACCGGTATTTCGATAGGATCCATTACAGTACGGGCTGCTGTATCTGATACCAGAAGGATCAAAGCACCAAGTAAAGCCGAACATGGGATCAGATATCGATTATCATTTCCAATGAGCATCCTGCCTATATGAGGGCCCATGAGTCCAATAAATCCGATAATACCGGTGAAGGCAAGACAAGCTGATGCAGCGAGAGTTGCAACAAAGAGGCCGGATATCCTTAGTCGATGTACATTGACACCAAGATTTTTAGCTACATCATCGCCGGCAGCGAGACCGTTAAGATCCCATGCTTTTGATTCGAGATATAATACACAAATCAAGGTGATTGGAGCAACAATCACTACTGCATTCCAATTTGCTCCCCACATTCCACCCATGAGCCAAAGAGTGATCTCACGAAGTTTCTCATCATTGGTGAGATATTTCATGATCATAACTCCCGCAGTGAAGATGTACCCGATGACCACGCCAGAGAGGATTAGTGTAGCACTTGATGCCCCTTTCATTCGAGATATTGCATAGATAAGTAGAATAGAGAGCCATCCAAGAAGAAATGCAGCCAGAACAATAGTGCCGCTCTGATACTGAAGAGGAATAAAAGGGAACAGAACGGGCCCGAATACTATGGCCATTGCTGCCCCAAATGAAGCAGCAGAAGAGAGTCCAAGGGTAAATGGGCTTACTAACGGGTTGCGAAGGAGTGCCTGCATGACACACCCGGCAACGGCAAGACTGATCCCGGAAAAAATTGCAAGAAGCACCCTGGGCATTCGGAAATCAATGACAATAATTTTCTCTGAGTTAGATCCTTCAAGTAATCCTGGGCAGGCAATTGTCTGGTACAGAATGATGAGAATCCTTTCGAAGGAAAGGTGGAAAGAACCTGCATTCAGTGCGTATACTATGGTCAGAAATAAGAGGATTAGAAGTGTAAGTATTATTAGTAATTTTCGTCTTTTTCCTGATAGATAAAATAAAATGGGATTTTTTTGAGTTCTGGTCATATCCTGGTTCCATGAATCTATTAATGTAAGATTAATAAGCCATTACCTAAAAAGGATAATTGTGAGATATTTTATGAATTGCTCTTCCGAATTGGGAACTTTTCCTGCACTTTTGCCATAATATCTTTCATAGAATCTCCCCAGGCAGCAATATCATCCTGAGTGTAAATATCGACACTTCCACCCTGGTAATCACCTTCACCAATCTTGTCTTCCATCCAGGATTCAATCTGCAGATAATTATTTTTCAGATCTTCGAGGACCTGCTGATCAGCTTCCCACAGGCCTCGCTGCTCTGCTTCAAGGAGTCGGCGTGCAATCTCTTCAAGGGCATATGGATTGTTGTCTTCAAAGAACTGCCTCATTTCGTCATCATTGACAAAGGTTTCAGCAATATCATCAAAGATCCAATCGTCTACCTCCTGAGTCGAAGCTTCCCACCCATACACGTGGGTAACTCTCCGCATGATATCACCGGCCCCTTTGTATCCGTGTTCTTTCATTCCTTCAATCCATTTTGGATTAAGAAGTTTTGTTCTGACGACCCGGCGAAGTTCATCTGCAAGGTC
>NZ_JAJRBM010000168.1 GCF_028679455.1 Methanospirillum sp.
GGCCGAAAAGTTGAGATGGTTGAATCAGCCGAAAAATTAGAAGATTTTCTGGCAAATATCTTCAAACCCGCTAAGATTCTTAGAATCCAGATAGACACTGAAACCAATAAGATCAACACCTTTGTCGCGACCCGTAGTGAAGTCGGGATTGCAATCGGAAAAGGTGGATGTACGATTGAAAAGGCCCGGGCCCTAGTCAGGAGATTCTTTGGAATGGAGGTCGGTGAGGTCTTTCCGGAAGGAGAGGAATCATGACCGGCTCGGTAATTCTTGAAGAACTCTGGGATATTATTCAGGACCGGGCTATCCATCCGGTAGAAGGGTCGTATACCACTCATATTCTCACGCATCGCAAAGGTGTGGATAAAGCACTTGAAAAGGTGGGAGAAGAATCTACTGAGTTTATTCTCGCGGTAAAGAACAAAGAACCCGGTGCCATCGCGAGTGAAGCAGCGGATCTCTTTTATCATACGTTGCTTGCACTCAAGGCTGCAGGTGTTGAACCCTCAGCGGTATATGCCGAACTTACCTCGCGTCGCAAACCCTGACTATTCTATTTTTGTCTCGGTCGTAAAGAGGTGCGGATTCGCTAAGATCCGGAATAATCCCGCCCTAAGGCCTGCATCAAGCCACCCGTATCCATAACTGAGGCGGCCCAGTTCCTGGACATATCCTGCATCCTGACTGATACCAATCATGGCCCTTTCCGCTTTTTCCCTGATTTTTATCGCTGCAACATAAAGGGGTGATCCCGATTCGGGTGCCAGTTCTATTGAATCGAGGGCTTCACCAAGCATCTGGTTATATCGCCCACGTTTTTCCATGAGCCGGTCATGCTGATCGCACGGGATGATGCCGGCATCCGGGAGCAGGAGTGGAGGTGATGATCCATCAATGAATCCGAGAAATAATGCTGCATCAAGCCATCCGTGTGCATATGCGAGAGAGGCATACTCGTTTACCTGGTCCTCACGCTGGTAAAAGACCAGTGCATCGGTAAGATAGGAGGAGATCATCTCCCTGATCTCGGTAGTGACAACCCCGAGCGGGGTCTCTTTCGGATTCCATACGCTGCTTTCCGAATATGCACGGGTGAGATCTGTTCGATACTGTTCCAGTTCTTCTTCTGGAATCATGATCTAGAGATCTGCAAATATCCTGAGATACTCTTCCTCAACCGGGTGAAGACCGGCAGGAACTACCAGGATATGCAATGGAGGTCCGAAATCAGCCTGTAACATTTTTTCTGCATTGCCAGCGATAACCACCGGTGCAGATGAACCTGCCCTGGCGATTCCTACATACAAAGGAATCGCCACTCCTTCTTCATCAGAGAGTTGTTGTAGGATCTCAACTGCTTCGCGAACCTGCATATACCGGTTCTCCTGAATGTCCAGGAATACGATCGTGTGCAGATCAGCGGCCAGATTCATCCGTATCGTCTCAAACGGTGTCCGGGGAAACCAGTTTTTTGCCGGATACGGGACAGAACAGGACTTACCAAACCGGTAGTTCTGTAGTCCTGAAAGTCCGCTTACCGCACTCGCAATAGAGGCACCATGAATAATACGGGTGGGAATGCTCTGCTCGGCAGCCCTGATTCTGATATCAGCATGGGTGGTGGAGACCATGGGATCCCCTCCGGTCAGGAAGACCACATCTCCATTCACTGCCTGTGCAAGGATGGGTTCAGGATGTTGCTCTACATCTTCTCGTTTCAGGATCTGAACCGGTTTTCCATACCGCTCTTCCATCGCTGCCGGGGTGGTCCCCATAAGCCGGGAGGTGTATGATTCAAGATAGACCGTATCAGCAGCAGCAATCGCCTGTACTCCTTTCACTGATATATCATCAAGATCGTAGAGGCCAAGACCTACAAATGTCAACATAGTTATCACTACAGAAGAGTATTCAGGAACTGAAAACGAGGGAACCCTCATCTATTTGAAACTGGCGCCAGTTCATGGTTAAACCCATTGAACCCTGAATCCGCATGGAGGTACCCGTATCATCATTGCGGATCTCTACCACCATATTCATCAGTTGTTTGACAATGGCGACTGTTTTCGGATCAAAGGTTTCACTGTTGATGAGAAATACCCCTATCGATCCCATCTTTTTTAGTTTTGAGGTGATGATATGGAGAAACTGGTAGATGACATCCACCTTCCTGAACATCAGCATAGAGGTGAGTGAAAGAATACAGTACCTGATGGGAGTTGGAAAGAGCTGGTTGGGATCCTGGGTAAATTCTCCTTTCATGATCTCTTCAGTGAGCTGGGAGAATCTGATATCCATCCCGGTAAGATCGTTTGGACTTCCCACATATTTGACTTTCTGACTGTCCTGAGCTGAAGAACCCGAAGAACTTCTGGTAATCGCGTCGATGATCCCGATATAATTGGTATCAAATTTGTTACCTTTAAAAAAATCAAGCATATCAGTAGCCTGACTCTCGGTAGTCAAGACTATCATATACTCACCGCTCCGGGGTTTCGCAAGATAGGTGGCAACCTGCTCACCGTTACAAAATGCTGGTGCGAGGATGAGAATATTGGTACCCGGGTTAAGACCCCCGGCTCGCTGGTCAATGATATCGATACCGGTCTGGTATTTGTACATCGATCTGGATAACAGTCTACCTGTAATTATATTAACTTCTTTATATCCCATCATTCTGTCATGTAACCAGAAGGATCGAATTCTTTTATACTCCATGAAAAAAACTAATAGGGCTGAACTGAGATCTGGTTTTTGATGGAACTGATGCGTTCTGTCTTCAAATCAACTCTGAATAGTGCTGAAATATCTGAATAATCGGAGAATACACACATGCTTTACAGGTTTTATGAATGGTGGATCGCGCGAAACCTGGAGCGTATTCCCCGGTATCTATGTTTTATGATCTCTGATGAAGAGATGCAGTCAGATCCTGAAAAGATCCACCAGGTAGTGGACTGGAGTCTGGCAATATCTTCTGAAGTTATCAGGAGGTATGGGAATGAATCTGGTATTATCAGTATCACGATACATATCAGTACCAAAGATACTACCTCCTCTCTTCCTTATTTAGAAACGATCCGTGCTCTTGCAAACCGGGCACATTTGATTCTGCATGTTGGGAACACCACAGAGGACCTGGGTACCGGGATCCCTATCGCGGTGGCAGTGGGAAAATCCGGCAGAGCAGAGATCATCGATGCAATCAAGCAGATGGCCAATGATTCAACGAACCCCGATGAGGTGGATGAGCATAAACTTGAGCGTTACCTTATCTTCCAACATACTCCAGATTTTGTCATCAAGACCGGAGGTTCCCACCTGGTTGATTTTCTGATCTGGCAGTCGGTATATTCGGAGTTGTTCTTCCTTGATCTGAACTGGAAGGAACTCAGAAAAGTTGATCTGATCCGGGCATTTCGTGATTATCAATCACGGGTTCGGAGATTTGGAGCCTGAAGATCAGGGACGGAGAGTCAGGCACCTGATATACCGTTTCGAAAAAAGTTACGCTTCTGCCTGACTTGCAGTTTCCTTTCGCTGTGAATAAACCCTGACTGCCCTGAGCATATCGAGTTTTCGAAATAGTGGCCAGTATGGTGCACAGAAGTATACTGCTGACTCATGCCCGTTTGCAAGCCAGGGCAGAAAGTTCGAGGTCCTGCATTCGTTACCAGTTCTGATGATCAGGTCTACGGGGGGGATGGTAATATTTTTCCCATACAGGTATTCTTCAAGAAGTTCTTCTGAAATATCACTTGTTTTGATCTTCTGATCCTGAACATCGGTGAGAATATTCCGCGTGGCCTGCAGAATCTCATTACGGCCCCCGTATGCAAGTGCCATATTCAGGTAAAAATTATCATAATGGGCAGTTGCTGCCTCTGCCCGTTCTACTGCTTCGCGAAGATCGTCGGGAAGCAGTTCACGGTCACCGATCATCTGGATTCTGATCCCGTATTTATGAATCCGTTCATCATCGATGATATGGGTCAGTTTCTCTTTGAAGAGGTCAAAAAGGTCAGAAACCTCATTATCAGTCCGGTTAAAGTTCTCGGTTGAGAAGATGTACAGGGTGATGTATCTGATGCCGAGTTCCTGTGCCCACTCAAGAACCTCTTCGGTCCGGTCAGCACCAACCCGATGACCATACGAGGTTGCCAGGCCTTTCTTGCGTGCAAATCTCCGGTTCCCATCCTGGATAATCGCGATATGAGTTGGAATATGCTGACATTGTCTGGTAATGAAGTACTCATAGAATGGTTCAATAAGTGAGCGGATCATAGCGGGGTCACCTCAACCACAAGCCCGTTATCTGGATATCGTTCTATCACGTACTTCTTTCCAGGCATATCATCTCCGATGGAGTCGAGAATCCACCATGCCATCTCAATCCGGTCATCATACCGGGTATAGAGATCTCCATCCAGGTCATCAGGCACAAATGACCGGGGATCATCACATTCCCAGACTCCGTACACCACGGTTCCGTCCGGTGTGATCTCATCGAACTCACGTGCCGTGTTTGCAGCGATACGCTTCAGACGCATCCTGAGCTGGACCCGGTCCTTGAAATCAGATGAACACCAGTGAACTTTCGGGTGGGAGAGGATGGAGGAAACAGCCTCTTTCCCCCCCTGCACTGCGTTGGAGACATCTCCTCTGAGTTCATGCCCCCGTTCCCTCATCGCTGCTGCATTTGATTCCCCCCATTCGAGTTCATTGATGTTCAGAAAGTCGAGATCATCAATGATAGCAAGGAATGCCTCTATTCCTGGCAGGGAAGGAACTTCGATACCGATATCAAATCCGAGTTCACGGGCTGTACGGATGGAATCATGAAACGAACTACCGGCAATAGAGCCCCATACTTCATGCGGCGGATGCAGCCTAACCTCATCAACCAGCCCCTGAATCTGCATTAATTCTGCCCGGGTCGGAGCAACTCCAGAGTAGAGATGAATCTGATGACCTGGGCCAAATTCATCTTTCAGTGCTTTTGCATACGTCACCAGCCGGTTCGTGGCCTTGAAAGGTTCACCACCGGTTATGCCGGTACCAAGCGCTGACATCTTATGTGCAATTGCAAGCATCTCTTCAGGTGATGAGACGACATGCTCATTGGCAAACGTGACATCCTTATTTTTGCGCTGGGCAGATAACGGGCAGTACCAGCATGATCGCTCGCAGAGCCCGGTAACAAAAAGGACCAACTTGGCCCCCTCAAAACAGAGTTTGCATCCGGCACTGAGCCGACTGTGAGGAGGGATATCTTCAGAACTGCTATCGTCCATTGGCTATCAGATATTGAGTATTCTCATACTATCTCTCAATAGTTCTATATATTTCTGTTTGTTGAGGGTAATGTCCAGCCATCCGGAAAAAGAGTGATATTAATCCAGCCGCTTCTGTTTTGCTGCTGCCAGTTTTTCAATGATCCCGGTCTCAACTTCTGTCGTTACCGACAATACCCCTGCCTTTACTGCATTGTCTACAAACCCATCTCCATCGGTGGTTCTGACAATCAGGGTGGTATATCCGGCTGGAGTTCCAACCGAACCTGCTGCGATATCTGCATCGAGGGCAGAGAAGTCACCGCAAGTATGGCATCCCTGTCTGACCGCTTTTGCGACCTCATCAAGTGAGAGGGTGCTGGTTGTCCCGTCGGTGAGAGTCAGGTCCAGTTTTCCTTTCACATCCATCTTTTCAATCTGCTGAGGGGCTAATCCTGAGCGTTTCAGAATGTCTTCCATCAGGACATGATAATCAAAACTTTCGGTACAAAAGAGCCCGATGATCAGGCGGATTGATCTTCCGAACGGGATGAGCAGGTCATTTTTGGAATCCTTCATCGCCCGGGCTCCCTGAACCACACAAGGAGTGCCCACGATAGCGATGTGAGTGAGTTTCTTATCCACGATGGCGGTCTTGAGTGATCGAAGCACCGGTACCGACCAGTTGTATCGTGAACCGGCATGTTCGACCAACTCTCCCCCGCTGGTAATCAGGATTGACCGGGGCCGGTGCGTCCAGCGATCTTCAGTAAGGGTAACAACACCATCGATTAATCCTTCCTGCATGGCTGCTGTTAAGATTGCCGTGACCGCACCACCGCTTTGCTGGTGGGGGACGGTTACGATCGACTGGGCACGGAGCAGTCGATGATACGATCCAAGTGTCTCCCGCTTCTGTTCCCTGGTTCGTGGGCAGGCATCATAACAGGCCCCACAGGGGACTAAATCGGTAGCCATCTTGCAGTACCCGGATGAAGTGGGATGTGAGATTCCTGGTTCATCGATGAAATATAATGCATCTGCAGGACACACTGCAACACAGGCTCCGCAACCACTACAGGTACCTGCTTCCCATACGGCCGTGTTCAGATCCTTATAACTCTTTTTTTCTGCCATAACTCACTCCCACGTGTATTTATTAGCAAAAGGTCGGGCACTCACCGGAGCAATACGGGTAAAGGAGGATGCCATGATCACGGCAGGATCAAACCCAAACTGCTCACAGAACTCTGAAATATATGGTTTGATGGAGGCAAGGTCTTCAGGAGTTGCTTCCCGTGCAGCACTCCCGATACCGAGTGTCCAGTCCTCTACTGTCCCTCTGACAAAGATCTCGCCACCATGTATCCCGCTGGCAAGTCCCATCTCAGCAAACGGCATGTTGGTATTCTGGTTCAGCCTGAGCAATATGATCAGGCCTCCTGCCATGTATTCGCCCAGAAACGCATGTGCTTCTCCACCGACCACGAGGACCGGTTTTTTATTCACATACTGTTTCATGTGGATGCCACCGCGGTATCCGATGTCATCTCTGACATAGACTTTTCCGCCCCGCATACTATGGGCAGTAGCGTCGCCGCTGCTGCCATAAATAACGATAAGCCCTTCGTCCATCGTGTTTCCGGGAGCATGGTCTGCATTTCCGTGCACGATGATCGTCGGCCCTTTCATGAACATACCGAGATCACCGCCCGGAACTCCTTCAACGGTGATCGTGGCAGTCCCCGTCAGCCCGTCACCAATGAACCGTTGCCCCATGATGTTTTTCAGCACAATCTCGGTAGCACCGTTGGTTACCGCTTCTCTGATCTGCCGATTCAGCGGGGTGTAATGCATCCCCTGTGCATCGATCTCAACGGCAGGCATTTCAGGCCCCCACTGCATTAACATCAAGGACATCGAGCATGGTCTCGTCAAGCATATATCCTCTAAGCCGGTCGCGGTTTCCACGCAGGGACTCGATACTGTTGATACCGGCTGCTCCCATCAATTCAGCGAGTTCAAGGGTCCAGGCATGAATGAGATTGCTCACGTTTACCGCTGCTTCATCAGGGTTCAGCCGTGCAACGAGGTCAGGACGCTGGGTTGCAATACCCCAGGTACAGAGGTTACGGTAACAGGTTCCGCAGACCCTGCATCCCATTGCTACCAGGGCAGCGGTCCCGATATAAACCGCATCAGCACCAAGGCAGATGGCTTTGGTCAGATCTGCACTCTGTCTTATTCCACCTGATGCGATGATAGAGACCTCATTGCGGATTCCCTGCTGACGGAGCTTGGTGTCGACCGCTGCGATGGCTGCTTCGATCGGAATACCCACATGATCCCTGAAAACAGCCGGAGCTGCTCCTGTTCCTCCCCTGAATCCGTCAACAACTACTGCATCGGCACCAGACCTGGCAATACCGGCTGCAATAGCTGCGACGTTATGAACTGCGGCTATCTTGACAAACACCGGTTTTTTCCACTCGGTTGCCTCTTTCAGGCCTCGGACCAGTTGTTTCAGGTCTTCAATCGAGTATATGTCGTGGTGGGGAGCCGGGCTGATAGCGTCACTTCCCTCCGGAATCATGCGGGTGCAGGATACATCGGCACAGACCTTTTCACCAGGAAGATGCCCCCCGATACCGGGCTTTGCTCCCTGGCCGATCTTGATCTCAATGGCTGCTCCCCGGTCAAGGTAGTTCACATCAACTCCGAACCTGCCTGATGCAACCTGCACGATCATATGGTTCTGGTACGGGTAGAGGGCCTCATGGAGTCCACCCTCTCCAGTCCCCATGAATGTCCCTGACTCTGACACGGCTTTTGCCATTGCCATCTGGGCATTGAGTGAGATCGCTCCGTAACTCATATGCCCGATCATGATCGGTGTCTCGAGTTGGAGATTTTTTACGAGTTTTGTCTTCAGTTCTACGTCATTACCGGGTCCATATTTCAGTTCGAGCTGGCGTGGCTTCTTTCCGATGAAGGTACGCAGTTCCATCGGTTCACGGAGTGGGTCGATACTCGGGTTCGTAACCTGACAGGCATCCAGGACTAGCCGGTCAAAGATGATCGGGTAATCTCCGGTATTTCCCATCCCGCCGAGGAGAATCTTCCCTGATTCTGCCTGTTTAAAGATATTTTCCCGTACCTGGTCAGTCCAGACCGGATGGTTCCGGTAATCACAGGGCCGTTCTGCGATCATGATTGCATCACGAGGACATTGGGAGAGGCAACGGTGACAGGCTACACAGTTACGTGAATTAACCCTGATTTTTCCGTCCTCCATCCGGTACACGCCGTATGAACAGTTTTCAACGCATCTGCCACAGAGCATGCACTGGTCATGATCGACCATCACCTGAAACTTTAATGGTCGTGACCCGATGATCATGCAACAACCCTCCCAACTATCGGCTGTCCTGCCCGGGGCATTGAGATCTTTTTGACTGATGGCTCCATGGTGCGGATTGCCGCCTCTTCGCTGGATATATAGAGGCGCTGATCGTGTTCTCCGACTACGAGGGGACGAAGTTTGATCCGATCTGAGAATCCTACCAGTAAATCATGTGAGGCAACAGCGATTGCAAACGGGCCGTTCATCATCGCCTGTCCGTAGGTGAGGCGGATTGCAGTATTAAGTTGCTGTTCTGATGGTTCCATCCGTTCGATCTCTTCCCAGAACGGTGGTGCAAGTGCCCGTACCGTATGTTCAGGGCTCAGGTTATGCCTGCGTGCCAGCAGGTCCATCAAATATGCCACAACTTCGGTATCGGTATACATGGTGCAACTGTATCCGAAACTCTCGATATATCTCCGGTTGGTTCCGTATGAGGTGATCTCTCCGTTATGGACGACGCTCCAGTTCAGAAGGTTGAACGGGTGAGCACCTCCCCACCATCCTGAGGTATTGGTCGGGTACCGGTTGTGTGCCATCCAGAGGTACCCTTCATAATCTTCGACACGGTAGAAGTCAGCAACCTCTTCCGGCCATCCTGATGCCTTGAACACTCCGATGTTCTGTCCGGATGAGAAGATAAGAGCACCTGGAATGGAGGTATTGACCGTCATCACAATCTTGGTGACGATATCATCTTCAGGAGTATGACTCTGGGCCATCAGTTTCCGGTTCGGTCTGAAGAAATATCTCCAGGGGATATGGACCTTCCTCATCCTCCCTGATTCGTACGTGGGAATCTCTTCGTCATGCTCGATCATTCCCCATGTTTCAAGGAGTTCCTCAACTTTGGTTTTTGGTTCGATTATATTGTCATAAAAAACATGTATTGCATAGAGATCTGCATAATCAGGATACACTCCGTATGCAACATATCCCGCGCCCTCGCCGCTGCCCCGTTCATCCATTATTGCAAGGGCTTCTCTGATTGCAGACCCGTCCATCATTTCGCGAGTCTTATCAATCACGCCTATTATTCCACACATATCATCACATACACCAAAAAGCCGGTAACGACATTGTCATAAACCTGGCCGGATATAATTTCCCGGGTGGAAGCTTTTTTGTTGTAACCCCATTTATACGTTGCTCGATCATATTAACACAACTCTCCTCGAAAATTCATACAATAGTTGAAAACCGTCAATGAGTACTAATCCCACTCTGACCCAGACTGGATCCAACCGGATAAATGGTGTATTGTGGGTGTGATCACAAAAAGTTCTGTATCAGATATTTGTGTTTTAGCAGGTTCTGATCAGGCGACCCTCGATCCTGCAGGAACTGACAGATAGGTCAGCCCTTATTTTTAGGATATTTTTTTATATTGCAAGGTAGAAGCTTGTTTCAATGTCTGATGCAAAGGTCAGCGAAATGCTCGCCCGGGTAAAAGCCGATAATGTGAAATTTATCCGGCTTCAGTTCACCGATATTCTGGGTATTCCTAAGAATGTGGCAATACCTGTAATACAGCTTGAGAAGGCACTGACTGAAGGGATCTGGATCGATGGATCTTCAATCGAAGGATTCACCCGGATTGATGAGTCAGATATGATCCTCAAGCCTGATGTCAGTACTTATGCAATCCTCCCCTGGAGACCTGCTGACAAGAAGGTTGCCCGTTTCATCTGTGATGTATACACCTACGGTGATAAGCCGTTCGAAGGCGACCCGCGGTATGTACTCAGGAAGAACCTGGATGAGGCAGCCAAACTCGGCTATACCTTTAATACCGGTCCTGAACTTGAGTTCTTTGTCTTCCAGCGTGATGAAGAAGGTAACCCCACTACCAAGTTCGTAGATCACGGAGGATACTTTGACCTTGCACCAAGCGACAAGGCAGAAGATCTCCGCAGAGAGATTGTCCTTGCGCTGACCGATATGGGCTTTGAGATCGAAGCATCACACCACGAGGTTGCAGACTCCCAGCATGAGATTGACTTCAAGTATGGTGATGCCCTCTCTGTTGCAGACAAGGTTATCACCTTTAAGTTTGCAGCCAAAACCCTTGCTCTCCTGAATGACATGCATATTACCTTTATGGCCAAGCCAATTGGCCGGATTAATGGAACTGGTATGCACTGTCACGGTTCATTGAGCAAGGATGGAAAGAACACCTTCTTTGATGCAAAGGCAGACAAGCAGCTCTCTGAAACTGCATTATATTATATCGGCGGTCTGATGAAGCACGCCAAGGCAATCACGCGTCTTGGAAATCCGACCATCAACTCCTACAAACGCCTGGTCCCCGGATATGAGGCACCAGTATACATCACCTGGAGTGCAGCCAACCGGTCAGCCATGATCCGTGTTCCGGCAGCCCGTGGAAACAGTACTCGTGCAGAGCTCCGCAGTCCTGACCCGACCTGTAACCCATATCTCCTGTTCGCGGCAATGATTGCAGCAGGTCTTGATGGTATCAAGAATAAGATCATGCCACCGACATCCACTGATGTCAACATCTATCACCTCTCTGATGAAGAACGCCAGAAGCGTGGGATCGAGATGCTCCCCGGCTCACTCAAAGAGGCAAATGACGAACTGCTCAAGGATAAGGTTATCTGTGACGCACTCGGGAAGCATGTCGTCGAGAACCTGACCAACATTGCAGTTGCCGAGACTGATGATTACCGACTCACTGTTCACAACTGGGAAATTGAGCGGTATCTCCATAATTTCTAATTTGTCATGAAAATGCTCTGCATTTTCATAAGTCAGGCCTGATGAGAAAATCATCATGCCGTTTTTTAAGATCGTTTCGATACCTTCATAGTCCTCCGTGTTGTCAAAATTAGTATGAGAAAGGAGGCGGGGGTGTCCCCTACCATCGCCACTTTTCTGATGGTTACCCTCCTTATTATTGTGTTTGTTCTTCTGTGGTCCCTGCTCTCGGGGATGCTGCATCTCTTTGATAATGAGGATCAACTTGCTCCGCCGCTGATCCAGGTGACCTCAGTGCTTCATACTACTCCTTCAGGATCGATGCAGGATGACAGCCGGGTGTTTATTCAGAACATGGATTCCATAGAGTTAAGAA
>NZ_JAJRBM010000169.1 GCF_028679455.1 Methanospirillum sp.
ATGTATAAATCCGTTTTTTTCATGAAAACGGATGCTTCCGGTATTTCGCGACGAGATTTCTGCAAGGATGCTGATTATCCCGTTTTCTTTTGCGTTATCTTCCAAAAACAGAAGCATCTGTGATCCGATGCCCATCCTCGTATACCGGGGATGAATAAAATACGAAATGACAGCGGTCTGCCTGAATCCGGGCATTGGATTGTATGGCCTGAGCATTCCAAATCCAATAACGATTCCATCCGTATCCTTTGCCGTTACTGTTGGATAATGAGGCAGCAGTGATCTTATCTGTTCAAAAAAACCGACCGGGACTGGGTTTTCCGGAAATGCCGCATCCGAATTCTCTACATAATAATTGAACAACTCGATTATTTCTTCACCGTCAGAGACGGAAATCGGGGATAAACTGATCCGGGGTACTGGTTCAGCGGACATCGATTATTGTTTAGATTCTATACTATTTACCGGTTTAGACTATTGGGGTATCAGTATTATCAATAACACGCATTATTGCATGAACATCTCATCAATGGGTGCTTTCTTCATGATGTGAAATCATCTTCCAAAACCAGGTGAGATGATCCTTACGGATATCCATACTCCCGGCGATCATCTCCTCGTAGATACTGAGGATCTGAGTGACCGCTACCAGGTCTTCAGGGGAAAACCGGGAGGTTTTTAGTGATAACTCCAGGGATAACCGGTTATGAAGCGTTTTGTGCCATAAAAAGGCTTCATTCCCCTTCACGGTCAATTCCAGGCAGATATTTTTCCGGTTGCCCTCTTCCTGGATCCGGTTTACATATCCCTTTTTTTCAAGCTTTTGCACCATCTGCGAGACTGCACCCTTGGTCACCCCAAGACGAATCGCCAGGGAAGAGAGATTTTCCCCGGGAAACCTTCCGGCAGTATCGATGAGATGGATCTCAGATGCTGATATCGTATCCCCGAGACCCAGGTCCACGGGAATATTCTCGATCAGAACAGCACGATGAATGATCCTGGTGATGATATCATGCAGTTCAGCAGTCAGTATTCCATTGTCGGGCATTTGAAACGAGTCCGGGTATATCGAAGAGGGTTCCTGGATTGCTATTCACTCCAGTCTCATGCAGATATTAACCTAAAACACGTATAGTACTAATATCAATGGATATAATCATCCGCCCGGCTATACCAAAAGACTGTCCCCGTCTTCTGGAATTAATCCGCGAACTTGCTGAATATGAACATGCACTCGATCAGGTTGAAGTAAACCCTGATCATTTTCTCGAATCCGGTTTTGGTTCCTCCCCTGTCTGGTGGGCACATGTGGCTGAAAACAAGGGAAATGTCATCGGGTTTGCCCTGTATTACATCAGGTATTCTACCTGGAAAGGTCAGCGGTTATATCTTGAGGATATTATCGTTACAAAGCAGTACCGCCGGCACGGGATCGGGAAAAAACTTTTTGAAGCAGTTTTGGAGGATGCAAAAAAGAAAAAACTGAATGGAATCATCTGGCAGGTTCTTGAATGGAACAAACCTGCCATACAATTCTATGAGAAATATGCTCCCACCTTTAACCATGAATGGATAACCTGCACAATTGAAAAGGTATAAGGCCATCCCGGATACCCTATAGTAAATACCATAAAAGCAGGAACACAACAGTATTTTCCTGATGTCACCAATCTTACCTGTTACAGAAAAAAGGACAATACTATACTGCGTCACTGTATTCGAGAGTGATAATTCTGGGAAAAGAGACTGGAACGAATGAAAAAGTCCAGAAATGGCTTGCTATGGGGTTGGCATTCCTCAAGAAAGATCAATATGAGCGTGCATACTATGCATTTAAAGAAGGACTGAGGATTGACCCTGAAAATGTAGAACTCTGGTTCCAGACAGGAATAGTCCTTTCAAAGCAGGAGCGCCACCGCGATGCAATCAAAATGCATCGCAATGCCCTGAAGCATGATCCAGACAACCTGAATGCCCAGCTTAGGCTCGGCATGGCGATGTACGAAGTGGGCATGTATAAAGAGGCAATTGCAGTCCTGACTCATCTCATAGATCATGAATCTGATAATTCACAGTCCTGGATGTACCGGGGATCGTGTTACCTCGCCCTTGGAAAATTTCAGGAAGCTCTGAAAGACCTCAACATGGCCATCGACTGGGGGGCAGAACAGGTAGAGGTATGGGTCCTGAAAGGGTATTGCCACCTCCAACTGGATGAATTCCAGGAATCTCTCGATGCCTATGACTTCGCCATCGAGATAAATCCCGATGATGCCGTGGCTTTTTTTGGTCTTGCAAATGTCCTCATTAATCTCGAAGAACGGGAGCAGGCATTAAACGCACTTAAATCGGCAGTAAAGATCGATCCGGATTATGCAGATGCCTGGAGACTGCTTGCTGATCTCCTGGCTGATACCGGAGAGATAGTACAGGCAGCCGGTGCATACGAACAGGTACTGAAGATCGAACCCTGGGATCTTGACTCAAGATACACCTATTCTATATTAAAAGCAGAATTATCTGAGGACAGTAAAGCAATTAATGACATTCTTAACCAGATAATTAATGAAGGGCAGGAATCCGTGACATTTTACAATAATCACGGACTTACCCTCATGCATCTGAAAAAATATGACAGTGCCCTCCAGGCATTTGAACGAGCTTTACGTCTTGATCCTGAAAACTCCTCCGTGTGGCATAACCACGGGGCAGCTTTGTACAAGATAAAATGGTACAAGGATGCAACCAAATCCTTCCAGCAGTCATTAAAATACAACGCGAAAAACGTGAATGCATGGATCGGAATCGGCATGGTTGCATCACAGCAGTACGAGTTCAGCAGGGCTGCTACGGCGTATACGCATGCAACCGAGCTTAACCCAAAGAATGTCAATGTCTGGCTGATGCTGGGAGATACCCAGACCGAACGTGGCCTGTATACTGAGGCTATCGGCGCATACGAAAAGGCACTTGAACTCGATCCAGATAACACGGTGGCATGGAATCAGCGTGGACTTGCACTCAGGTTGCTCGACAGCCATTCAGATGCCCTTGAATCTTTCGAACATGCCACGGAGATTAAATCTCCAAAACCGGAGACCTGGATAAACCACGCTATAACCAGTTTCGAATTGGGTGAATATCAACGGTCTGTTACCTCCTTTGAGAAAGCCTGCAAGTTAGGGTCGATACCGGTTGACAGCTGGATCATCTACCTCAACGCCCTGGCTTACGAGCATGAGGAACAGAAATTAATCAAGGCATCAGAGCGGTTCATCGAATTATTCGGCCCTGATGAAGAGGTCCTTTTCCTTCTTGGTGTGGCACAGTACGAACTCAAACAATATGAGGCAGCCCTTCACCATTTCAGGGAAGTATTAAAGGTTGATAAAGATCACGGGGATGCATTATACTGGGCGGGCCTTACCCTTCTCGAGTTGTTCCAGTTTACTGAAGCGATCTCCTGTTTTGAACAGGTTGAAGACAATCACCCTAATGATCACCAGGCCTGGTATTACCACGCAAAAGCATTAATATCCTTAAATGAACTGCAAAAAG